>NZ_JBYOJU010000042.1:0-91589 GCF_057798855.1 Cupriavidus sp. 96C5-1
AGAACCTGTTTCAAAAAGACCAGCTGGGTACTGTTAACCGCAAGGCGAAGCTGTTAACCTCGTCCGTTGTGACAACAGGATAGAGAGGATGGGCAAGCCGATCATCGACGACGAATTGTGGGCATTGATCGAACCGCTTCTGCCGCCAGCCAAGCCGCGGCGATTCCGGTATCCGGGTCGTATGCCGGTGTCGGACCGGGCCGCATTGACCGGCATCCTGTTTGTGCTGAGAAGCGGCATTCGCTGGAACGAACTACCCATCGAAATGGGCTGCGGCTCCGGGGTCAGTTGCTGGCGGCGGCTGCGCGACTGGCAAAGCGCGGGGGTATGGGATCGCCTGCACGAGATCTTGCTGGCAAAGTTGCGTGCAGCGGACCGCATCGATTTCTCGCGCGTCATCATCGACTCCTCTTCAGTTCGGGCGGTTGGGGCGGGCCAAAAACAGGACCGAACCCCACCGACCGCGCGCGACCCGGTTCCAAGCACCACGTCGCTACCGACGCCAACGGCACGCCGATTGCGGTCATCCTGACCGGCGCGAACCGTAACGATATCACCCAGCTTTTGCCTCTGATCGAAGCGATTCCTGCGATCCGGGGATGTCGAGGCCGTCCCTTGCGCAAGCCAGGTCGGATCTACGCAGACCGCGCATACGACCACGACAAGTATCGTCGACCGCTTCATGCTGCCGGCATCCCGACTTCGATCGCCCGGCGTGGTCAGCCCCACGGTAGTGGACTCGGCAAGATCCGCTGGGTCGTCGAGCGTACTCATGCCTGGTTGCACGCATTCCGTCGTCTGCGCACCCGCTTCGAGCGTCGCGCAGACATTCACGAAGCTCTTCTCAAGCTGGCCTGTTGCCTTATTTGCTGGCGCACCCTTCAGCGTGAAGAGAGTTCATTTTGAAATGAGTTCTTAGTGCCCCCGATACATTGATATCTGTGGCTGCCCCAAGTCCCCGCGGACGCGGAGCGCACGAGCAAGCCACTAGGACGCATTGGATGATGCCCGGCGAGCCTATTCCAGTCGGCTTTGGAAGAAACGCCGTGTTCCTTCATCCATGAAGTGCACATAGCATCCCTTAATACCACGAGTGAGCAATACTCGATATGTGTTCTTCACTAGCTCCACGAACTGATCTTTCGAGCGCTTGACAGTCGAGTCCGCTGATTTTCTTACGTCCCCGATCCACTCTCCGGCATCCGCGTCATAGCGTAGGTCCGGACCGAAAATCACTCCAACGTAGTCAAACTCGAAACCCTGGGCTGTATAGATGCAACCCACTTGCTCAATGCCGCCTGGGTCAGATGCCCAAAAATTTGACTTCGGGATCCCAGCTGCTAACCTGCCCGCATCGGGCTTTGCATTCCAGGGCATTTCCCACGCACCGATTTGCACGTCATTGATCAAGGTCCCCTCGGCGCGAGGATCGCTCCAGGGCCAACAGAAGCCCGCCACTAAACGCGCTGTATTTCCGGATGCGTTTTTGGCTCTTATAGTCTGCTCAAGTTCCTCAATGGAACGGCAAATCCCGAACTCATACGTTTCGGTCACTGGCCAAAGGACATTGGCCGTTCGTCTCACATCAAGCGTATTGTCAACCCAATTAATGAAGCCATCTGACCCCCCGCATCGAAATTGGGTTTCAAGCGTGAATTCGATAAGCTCGGCATTTAGCTTCGCTGCTGTTTCGCGTACGAGTTCAGCGCTGCCAACTTCACCTGGGCGGACAACCTGGAGATCATCAATAAAGAAGACTGACACCTTGGACGCTTCGATCAGCTCCTCGATCTGAGTCTTTCCTGACCTATGCTCCGCTTTCGTGAATCGAGTTGCACTGACGGCCCTGATCCGATGTGCCTCGTCCACTATTAGCGCGTCGAAGAATCCCGATTGGATATCGCCTTTCATATTGAAATG
Organism: Cupriavidus sp. 96C5-1; assembly: GCF_057798855.1. Lineage (NCBI taxonomy): Bacteria > Pseudomonadati > Pseudomonadota > Betaproteobacteria > Burkholderiales > Burkholderiaceae > Cupriavidus > Cupriavidus sp. 96C5-1. The sequence continues at coordinate 1,921 of NZ_JBYOJU010000042.1, forward strand.
CGTGTATCCGAATTGGGCCGCAGCACGTGTCCCCACAACCTTCTTGATATTCTCAGTAAACGCCTTTGATCCGGTCGCGTGAAGCACACTGAATCCGTCCGCGGACAGCTCCCCAAGCAAGTGAAGAGCGATCACGGACTTGCCAGTACCGGGACCGCCCTGAACCAGCACCATTGTTCGCCTTGGCGAATGCCGAGCCTTTGTTCGAACTCGAGATAGTACCTTGTTGAAGACAACTTTCTGGTCATCCAGCAACACATAGCTCGTCTGCCGCCTGACAACACTCGCAGTATGCTCGAGAAGCTTTTTGCTCTGAGCATATTTGCTGGAGAGCACTTTCTCCATAACCGGCAAGCCCTTTGCCCTGGCGAGTCGCGCTTGTAGATATCCCCTGAACGCGTCAACCTGATCACCCCCGAAGACCGGATAGGCCTCCAGTAGCGCCGCATGGCGAGTTTGGTAGATTTCATTCGCGGGATCGTGCTGTAAGTTGTGCAAGAAGACGCATGCGGAAAGCCCGACTTCACCGGCACTAAATGCCGAGTGTACATCCTTCAAATACTGCTCGTACTGACCAACCTGGCTGGAAGGGTGAAGGACGTCCCGCTGGCATCCAGCAAGCCATGTGGAGACGCAATCCTCTGTATCACTCGGACCGACCTCAGTCCATTGCTTCAGTTCCACCACTACAGCGTGAGGATTACCGCCCTCATCGTGGCCGGTAATCATGAAGTCCAATCTCTTGGCGCTCAACGGGAGCTGGTATTCGAGCACGACGCCATGATCTGTTAGACGCGCATGCTGAAGAGCAACTGCCATCTGCAGTAGCGAGTTCTGCCACGACATCACCTCTTGTTTTGAGGGGTGATAGCGAAATGCCTGAAAGAACTTGGCCTGAAGCTCGCCGGTAATGGCATTCCTTGTTGTCTGATCAATAAATTTTTGCGAGCTCCCCGCATATAGCTGCATGACTGCGTATCCCGATTTCTTCTGTCAATCCGTTCTCTCTCGAGTAGCGTTGCCCCTAAAAAAGAGCAACCTAAAACTCCCCTCGCATGCCCCCTGGAGGTAATATTCCATCCCGCAGGGCAGGTATTTCACTCAATCAGGGTGAGCATTCACCTCGGATAGAGCAGCCTTGAGCTGCACTGCAACTAGCTTCTTTATATCGGAAACGCGTTTTTGATATGCCTCCATTCGGTTTTGATTCAGCGAAAGCATCGATGGACGGCTCGGCAGACCAGACAATAATGGACCAAAATTTTTCCAAACCAGAACACGATCTTTCGCGTGATTAAGCTGATCATTCAAAAACAAAACTCGCGCATCCAGATAATCCAGGAAATTGTTAATTTTTTTATAAGAATATTCCTCGGAACTATTGATGAAGAGCTTCACCCGGTCGAAAAGATCTTTTGTCGTACCAACGACGCCGGTACGAGCCTCAGAACGAACAAGCTGCTTTCGTGTCGCCTTTGACAAGAACAAACTCTCCAGGACGCAGGCATCTGCAAGCATTTTTGACGAAGCGAAAACTGCTGATAGGGACTCTTCGAAATCCTGATACTCACCAATCACATCTGCCAGGGACCCATAGACAGTCGCATATACTATAAGTGAACCGTCCTTCGTCTTGACCTCTGGTCTAATATCTGAACAAAGCAATAACTTCCCTCGAGCCTCTTGATAATGCTTAACCTCCACCTCATAGGCGGCCTTCTCAGAAGCACTCAAGCTTATTTTTTCAATCCTCGCGTAGCCCTGCGAAAGGATTGTTTCCCGGACGTAATCTGCCATATCTACGATCAGATAATTCTAGATTTTGAATAATTTTCTTTAAATGCCTCAATTCTCTCGCGGCGAGCATCACTTCCTGGACGCTCCCCAAGAATCTGTATGAGACCCCTCGACAAATTCATCAAAATTAATGTCTCGTACGAATAACTCAACATCTCCTCATGCCGAGTCGAGAAAAATAGCGCAGAATTTCTGACGTTGAAGTTTAGTGCATAGGCCATCGCGTAAGACCTAAAGCATTTTTCTATATCATCCTCTACTAAACCCAGAAGGTAAACCGAGGAGAGATATGAATCCAACGACGGAATTGACGTTATGTGATAATCAAATTCAGATAAATCATCAACCGAGCAGCATTCGCTTATTTTCTGATAAATCAAGTCGGAATCAGCCCCCAAAAGGAACTGATTCTTCTCACGCAGATGCGCTCCGAGTGCTCTTGTTAGCGTACGCAATGCCGCCTCCGCTGCACTCGCAATTCCGCCAAGAAATGCACTCGCTTTCCTGATGGGAAGTTGCATCCAAAATGCTGAATTCTGATTTAGAATCTTCAGGACTGGCGATTCGAAGCTATCCAATCGCTCGTATTCTGCTATTTTATTTACAAGAAAAGTCTCAAGCTTGCGAGTTGCCGTTAAAAGATAGGGTTCAGTGTATAAACCACTAACATCGAAGATCCGCTTATTATCCGGGTGCTCCTCCCGAATCAAGATTGTCGGTCTCGCCGATACGGACAATCGAACCCCTAATTCGAACATCACATTGGGGTTAGCATGACTCCCCGAGAGGTCGCATATCACGACATCGGCCCTTGCCAAATCTTCAATTATGCGATCCAAGATAAGAAACGAATTACCCGAACGAACAACTTCATATTCGTCGTGCAAAATCTTACTTTCCTCAATCGGCTGCCTAATATAGTCGTTAAAGAAAGTGGTCAGATCTGCCTGCGTTCTACCATTGGCCTCCACGAAAGGCATTATGACAAAGATCTTCTTCTTTGCGCCCGCCACGTTAGTGCTCACCCGGTCCCCCAATAGTACGATGCGTGTAGGATCACCCACGTCACACAATCATAACGTTGTGCGCATTCGTGAGCCACCCCCACAGAGGGGTGTAAAGCGTGGGAATTTTTTTGTAGCGATGCTAGCCCCAAACCGCCGGCGGATAGAATCCCGCATAGAGTCGCGGTTCTCCGAACGTCGTAGAATAGCCGTTCCCCTGGCTCCCCAAGCCGCTACGGCACGACCAAATCTACTGCTGGTGCGGGTTTCAAATTGATGTATAGATTGCAGAAAGTTGCAATTCGAATCCTTTCAACGTACCCGAGCAGACGACGCTCTATTCCTGCTAGCGCCCGGCATTCCTCTCCACGATTATCACCTTAATCGGCTGCGCGAAACGCACCAGGACCAGTGGTTCCGTTGGTCAGCTTGTAGCACTCTTCCGCTGACGGAGTGCTCGGCACCAGAGGCGGAGACGGACCGCTGCTTGCCGATCTCCTCGTCGAACGGCTCATAGACATTCGCCATACCATCATCGGTATCAGGGGTACCGAGCGGTCCGCGCCTGCGTCTCTAGGAGCTAGCGTTGGCCCAATAGCGAAGGCTTCTTGGCTCTAAAAATCGATACTGCAATGGGACATAAAATGGAATGAATTTTAGGCCTCCATTAACAAATCGACCTCTCCAGGTTTTTCGCTGGTATCACCAAATAGGTGAGTTTGCGTCTTCCTTTCAAATGGACGATCAAGTTGTTGCAGCCTTTTGTGAGGGAATGTTGCCTCTAGAACTTCGGCTATTGTGCTAAGCGTAAAATCACGCGCATCCACCCTGACCAAAATACGCGCATCCGTCGCAAGCAAGGGCGCAGCGCGAGAAAAAACCGTTTCAATTAATCTTTTATAATTATCTCTACTTTGGAATTTATTTTGCCATTCGCCACTCGAATACGTTGGATGATCGGGCCCGCCCAGCATCCAACGGCGAATCCACTGGTCGTAGTTGTAATTCACAATACCAAAATATGGTGGTGACGTCAGGAGTAAGTTGAATGGACCGACCGCCCTTGCTTTGCTCAGGTCACGCGTACTATCACCAAAAATGGCCTTGATATTCTTACCATGCTTAAAAATCCCGTGTCGATATCTCCAATTTAGCTTGCCACGTATGAGGTCACATCCGTCCTGAGGCATCGGTGTCATACGTCGCTCCTTCCACCAACGGACCGCATAGTCCGGCGCCATAGACTTAGTCTGGCGCATTTGGTTACTAAGCGAATCGTTGACCTTACCGTGGAGATCCACAAGAATAAAGGCCATCAGGGTGCGGTCGACTTTGCTGTCTTTCCATCGAAGATGTGTACGTGCTGCGATCAAGAATTGGAGCACACTCTTGCAAAACGCCCACGAAAAGAATTCTGGCAACTCAGGCACATTCGTCTCTCTCGCTACCATCTCCAGTTCGCCCAGGCGGCGGAGTACATGACCTTGTGATGCCGGATCCGTTTTCGTACGCGCATATAACCATGCGATAGGATTGATTTCGATCCCCGCGGCGTCGCGCCCTAGCACAGAGGCTGCCGCTAAAGTTGTACCGCGGCCCATGAACGGGTCTAGGACGGCGTCGCCGGGTGCCGAATGCTGTTCAATAGCAGATAGCGCGAATTCCGCCGGGAACATGGCGTACCATGGTCCCATCCGCATCCATCTTTTGGCTGCTGCTGGAATTGTCGTTAGGAGATTTGGCGCTGTGTTGGGTCCACTCATTGGCTACTTTACCCCTTTGCCAATGTGCTCTCGAGCTAACTTATCAAGGACTTTTTCACCCATTTGCAAAGGAATTGCCGCCTCGGCATGCGCTGCGATCAAAGGAATGATGGCATTCGGATACCGCATCGACACCAGCAGATCAAGCAAATCAAGTGTGTCCCCAAGGCGCGGAAATTCGCTCACGGTCGCCAGTGAGCGATTGTCATGCTCTGGTGTCAGAATTGCACTAATGCCTACAATCATCGCGCCGGTTTTTGTTTTGTATAGAAAGGGCCTACCATAATAAGTATCCTTCCCGTGTGGCTTGTCACTCTCAGTTGGAACAACGTATCGCTTTATGTATGAATTATCGGGGAGTAGCGCAGATTGACTTTCCAATCGCCCCCCCGTAATTGCTTGAAAAGCGGCGTCTTCGCCTTCCTCGCTCTCTATTCTCTCCCGATCGTGGTCTGCTCGGCTCTTGACATCAAGGCGACACCAATGATCGAAAAATCTGCCGCTCTTCTCAATCCCAAAAACGAGCATATCATCACCCGTCTTTGTCCGAACCACATTGTTAATTCGTGCCAGTTCCTTTTTTATGGCCTGGCTTAGCCATGCCGGATGGCCGAAGATTGCTAAACTACCATCCATTACGACGGCCGTATCAGTAAACATTGCCCATTCGCCGCTTTCGGTACAAATGCGCTCCATGTGCCTCAGATAGGCCACGAGAAGCAAGTGCTCCAATACGCGCATTACTTCCCCGAAGCTTTCTCCATTTGTATTGCTGTCGGTGAAACGCTCATGTATGCGCAAAATATCCGTTGTGTACACCGGGTATTTACCGCATGCGCATTTTTTACTTTCGTAATCAGGTGCAGGTAAATTATCATCACCGCAACCGTCATTCAATGGGCATTTTTGATCGCTTTTTGTTGCTTTATGCGAAAGGAGTATGTGATACGTTTCCAGCAATGTCTCAGCTTTTGCCGCGGGACGCGTATTTACGAGTAGCTCGTACCATGATGCCCTAAACGAACTGCGTGCATCAGGGAAGCCGTGGCGCACCATGTTCGCACTGGGCAACACGATCGGTAGAGTGTAAGCCGATTGCACTTGGTTAAAGGCTACAGGGTCTATCGTAGGCTTCTCTGACTCAGCAATTAATGTATCTACATTGATCAACACCGTGGCAATGCTAATAAAGCTAAATTCTGCACCCGGAAAGCCCTTCTCGTAGGGAATCTCCTTATGGCTTCCATCTATGGCGACCACATATTTCGGTCGCCAATCTCTGCGCGCAATTTTTTCGCCACAAGCGCGGCTTTCTTCAGGGAACTCTGGTTCTTTGCATGTTTTAAGAAGTTCCTTAACGCTTGGATTTTCCACAAAGCGCCCGAGAATTTTGTGCTGGGCGAACTCGTTAGCGTACGGCATCAGGATTTTCCTGTTGAGTATCTGGGCCAAGCATTTCCGCTGAAGGAAGCTGCAACTCAAAGCGCTCAATCTGTACGGGGTTGATATATGGATTGCTTAGCATCTTAACGCGAAGGAATCCACGGTTTTGAGCCCGCAAAATCGAATCTTCGAAATTTGCAAAATCGTAAAATTTCCGAAGCTCACGCGTCTCGTCAGTGTTGTTCAAATGTGAAATGAACCAATTCGCGGTATTTTTTAGAATATTTTTTTGTATGCTCGAGACTTCCTGAGTAGCGTATACGAGACCAATTCGGTATTTACTCCCTTCCTTTGCCGTCCGTACCCATACATCCTTTAGGTCATCTGCCTTGCTAGGGGGCAATAGATTGTGGGCCTCCTCCACATAAATCAAGATATCCCTCGGGGTTTCACCCGCGATGAATGTTCGCTGATTTCCTTTGAAGATGGACCACATAATGCGACGTGCGGCCGCTTCATTCAACGCGGGGTCACCACCCGCCTGGTCAATAATGACCAGCTTTCCGCGAAGCAGATCATCATAGATTTGCTGAGCGAAATCGCGCGAATTGTGAGCGCCATGATACGACTGAAGCCGCGCCACGGACCGTGCACCGTTTGGATATCGAAACATTTCCAATAGTCGGGCAACGTTTTGATCAGCCCATGCTTCGCCGGAGCTGCTCCTTTGAATATAGGCGGTGTTGAACTCTGCGTAGCCGCTATCCTTGCTTGAAACGAAAGTCGCGAGCGCCTCCAGTGCGTTAGCTAGCTTTTCCCAAGTAAGACTAGAAGCATTTGCAAGATCTAACGCATCGGCTGCCACGGTATATCGCGCGCGCTCGTCCTGCTCTTCACAATTTCGCATCGCGTCCAGCAGCTCGCTGCCGAAAAGCCCGCTTTTCCCCAGGCCACGAATGTCCGGCTTTGCTAATTTGCTTGGCACATCGAGACCCGCTTTAGCAAGCAACGCGCGATAGATGAGTACGGCGCGGCGATATCGCACCTGTTTTGAAGAATCCTTAATATTATCCGGAACCGATATATCAACTTCGCAGAAATTTCGAATGTACTTTGCGGTGTCATCGGCGAGGAGGTCGTCAAGAATATTTTTTCCAACGACGAGCATATCTAGGTCCTCCGACGTCTGGACGCTTTCGCTCCAGTTCGAGGGAGGATTTCCAAATGCATTGATCTGTAGCAGGCACCGGTCAGGGTCAGTTTTCGGCCTGCTCAGGCCATATGTTACTACGTCATTTTCGGAACCTGCCCGTTCCTTCCAGACGTTTTTTAAAGCATTGGCGGCAATATCCTCACTTCCCTGCGTATTTTCATTGGCATATTCACCGTTGTAATCGAATATGATTTGCCCAACGCGTGTTGGTTTTTCCTCTGCTCGACGGAGATCGTAGATCGCTCTTGCGATGATCTTGGTAGTATTCGATTTTCCAGTTCTACTCATGCCAAAAAGAGCTGTGCGCTGAGCGATCATATCGGCTGGGGCGATCTGCACAGCGACTTCATCAATTCCCTGCATTGGGCGGCTTGTGCTAGCGTACCGCACGTGCCCGATCGGCACGGAATAGTCTCTCAGCGGATGGCTCGGCGTAAGCGACGGGTCGCGGTAGTTTACAATCGCAAGAAGCGCGTCGCCGATAGGCTTGTAAACCTTCAGGCCACGGTTCGGATAGAAATTGTTAATGTCCGTACCAAACCGTAGCTCAAGATCCCCATTAGGTTCATCGCTGAGTCGCCCCAGATAGAAAGTTCCAACTACCTCGCACATTAGGCCTGCAAACGACAGCTGATATCTTGTGTAGCCATCCATGAACTCCGTCGCGTCCCAGTGCGCGGTCTCGGTGCCAGTCGCGCGCCGCGCAGCTTCTGCTCGAACAACGGTATCCATCATATCGCTAGGCGTCGGCGCTGCACCCAAGACGCGTAACAGCAGCACATTTGAGTCATCCATTAGCCAGCTGATCGGCTCCTTCCAATGCTGGATACGTGATGCAACCAGGTAGCTCAAATGAGGAATGCCACCAACGAGTTTCCTGTGATGGTCGTGGACTTGCACAGTGACATTTCGGAAGTCCATGCGGACTGTCTCACCAAGGTACTGCTCCTTCTGGACCAACCTTCCAAGAATCTCCTCAGCGCGAGTTTCGTCTCTTCGGCGCGCGGTATCTAGCGCATTCAATTTCTCTTTTTCCCCTCGCTCTTCAACCACTTGAAATGGATTCGACATAGTATTCATTTTTCGTAGATGCCGGCGAAAAGGTGCAAGAATCGTTCCGGCGCAGTTTAGATGTCCATTATTTAGCTCGGTGAAGCAACCCCAGCCCCTGTACCTCGGGTATCTTACCGTGGTATGCATAGCACCGCACACTCTTCCTCGAGCCAAGCCCGGCAACTGTATCTTTGAGACACCGGATTTTTATCGACGCCTACGGGGCTCTTGCCGCATGTGCGATGGGGGAAGTGCTGCCGATGCGGGTCCGAGGGATCTTATGCTTCCTGGGATTAATTTGACAGCCGTCACGCGAAGGGCGTCAACGATTCAACGTAGTGGGGCATAGCGAGCTTGTGCCGCGTCTTACTACAGAGCTATTAGTACAGGCACCGGCTTTTTAATCCCGGCCTACCGCTAGAAAGCAATGGACTCCGTTCTGACGCCGCCGTGGTCACGCCTGTGGTCTTTGAACGCTCGCTAGGCGCGCAATGGGTTTGGCCCTTCAGTGCCAACCGCGCACCTAATATGGCCTCTGCTGACTTCTGCACCGCCATCCCGACGCCTCTTGACGTCAGTAGCCCCATGGCAGCGGCGCAGATCTCCCCGGGTATGACGCACTCGCCTTCACGCTTATGCCTGTCGGATATACGCTGCATCGTTCCGTGCAAGTACTGGGCTTTGACAATTTCGGCTACCTCACCCCGATACGACGCCTCATCAGCTTCCTGTTCGTCAGGCCAGCGCTTTGCATCGGACTTCCTTCAGACTCCCAGTCGCCCGGGAAACCCTTGTCTCTAGCTAACACTTCCCCTTGCCGGGTGTGTAAGGGACTTGCACCCTCAAGTGAGTGCGCCCTGCCGGGCGCACCAAAAAAAAGCACTTGCAACTAAACGCAAGTGCTTGATTCAGAGCTAAAAATCTATTTAGTTGGCGGGAAGTAGCATTAAGACTAATCTACGACGAATTAGGAGACCGACGTCGCAAGTGGAAAGGTGAAAACAACCTCACACACAGCCTGAACCTAGCCAGGCTACATTCAATCTCGCACAAAACATCTTTCTTCAAACATCAATATTCCTCGCCACCAACGCATTAGATTCAATAAAATTCCGCCGCGGCTCAACCTCATCCCCCATCAGCGTAGTAAAGATCTGATCCGCCGCAATAGCATCCTCAATCTGCACCTTAAGCAAGCGGCGCTGAGTAACATCAAGCGTGGTCTCAAAAAGCTGCTCAGGATTCATCTCCCCCAGCCCCTTATACCGCTGACGAGAAACCCCACGCTCAGCCTCAGACAACAGCCACTGCATAGCAGCATGGAAGTCATTCACCGTCTGATCCCGCATCTTCTCGCCCTCGCCACGGCGCACCTTGGTGCCTTCCGCAATCAACCCCTGGAAGGTCTTGGCAGCCAGCGACAGTGCAGCGTAATCAGCCCCGTGGACGAAGTCAGCGTCCAGATGCGACAACCGCACATTGCCATGATGCCGGCGAGCAATCATCAAACGGTGCTTATCCGTCTTCTCATCAAACTGCGCATAGACATCCGCCGTGCCGTCGTCGTTGACGGCGGCGCCCAGCAGGGTCTTGGCGTGCATTTCCGACAGCTTGGCCTTCAGCGCGTTGGCTGAGGCTTCGGCGGCGGCGGCGCTGTCCAGGTCCAGCTCCACGCCGTCGGCGATGGCGCGCAGGGCGTCGGCGTCAACAATGCGGGAGAGGCGGCCGATCACGGCTTCGGCCAGTTGGTACTGGCGGGCCAGTTCGGTCAGTGCGTCGCCGGAGACTTCCGTGCTGTCCGGGTAGACCAGCGCGGCCTTTTCCATGGCCAGGCGCAGCAGGTAGGCGTTGAGCTCGTTGTCATCCTTGATATAGCGCTCTTCCTTGCCGTGCTTGATCTTGTACAGCGGCGGCTGGGCGATATACACGTAGCCGCGCTCGATGATGTCGGGCATCTGGCGGTAGAAGAAGGTGAGCAGCAGCGTGCGGATGTGGGAGCCGTCCACGTCCGCGTCGGTCATGATGATGATGCGGTGGTAGCGCAGCTTCTCGAGGTTGTAGTCGTCCTTGCCGATGCCGGTGCCTAGCGCGGTGATCAGCGTGAGCACTTCCTGGCTGGAGAGCATCTTGTCAAAGCGGGCGCGCTCCACGTTCAGGATCTTGCCCTTGAGCGGCAGGATGGCCTGGAACTTTCGGTCGCGGCCTTGCTTGGCGGAGCCGCCTGCGGAGTCACCCTCCACCAGGAAGAGTTCGGACTGGGCCGGATCTTTCTCCTGGCAGTCTGCCAGCTTGCCGGGCAGGCCCATGCCGTCGAGCACGCCTTTGCGGCGGGTCATTTCGCGGGCCTTGCGGGCGGCTTCGCGGGCGCGGGCGGCGTCTACGATCTTGCCGCAGATGATCTTGGCGTCGACCGGGGTTTCCAGCAGGAAATCGCCCAGGGCCTTGGCGACGAGTTCTTCCACGGGCAGGCGCACTTCCGACGAGACCAGCTTGTCCTTGGTCTGCGAGCTGAACTTGGGCTCGGGGACCTTGACGGAGAGCACGCAGGCCAGGCCTTCGCGCATGTCGTCGCCGGTGGTTTCCACCTTGGCCTTTTTGGCGATCTCGTTTTCTTCGATGTACTTGTTCATCACGCGCGTCATGGCGGCGCGCAACCCGGTGAGGTGGGTGCCGCCGTCACGCTGCGGGATGTTGTTGGTGAAGCAGAGTACCTGCTCGTTGTAGCCGTCGTTCCACTGCATGGAGACTTCCACGGCGATACCGTCTTTTTCGGTGTTGGCGTAGAAGATGTTGGGGTGCAGGGTGCTCTTGCCGCGGTTGATGTATTCGACAAAGCCCTTCACGCCGCCGGAGAAGGCGAAGTCTTCTTCCTTGCCGGTGCGCTGGTCGGTCAGGCGGATGTGCACGCCGTTGTTCAGGAACGAGAGCTCGCGGATGCGCTTGGAGAGGATCTCGTAGTGGAACTCGACGTTGGTGAAGATTTCTTCGTCGGCCAGGAAGTGGACTTCGGTGCCGCGCTTGTCGGTGGGGCCGATGACCTTCATCGGCGAGACTTCCACGGGCACGCCGTCGGGGCCGGGTACGGTTTCCACCAGGCGGTTCTGTACCGCGCCTTGGGCGAATTCGAGCAGGTGGGCCTGGCCGTCGCGGCGCACGGTGAGGCGCAGCCACTTGGAGAGGGCGTTCACGCAGGAGACACCCACGCCGTGCAGGCCGCCGGATACCTTGTAGCTGTTCTGGTTGAACTTGCCGCCGGCGTGCAGCTCGGTCATGGCGATTTCGGCCGCGCTGCGCTTGGGTTCGTGCTTGTCGTCGAACTTGACCAGCGGGGGGATGCCGCGGCCGTTGTCGGTGATGGAGATCGAGTTGTCGCTGTGGATGGTGACGGTGATTTCCGTGCACCAGCCGGCCAGGGCTTCGTCGATGGAGTTGTCCAGCACTTCAAATACGAGGTGGTGCAGGCCGGTGCCGTCGGACGTGTCGCCGATGTACATGCCCGGCCGCTTGCGCACCGCCTCCAGGCCTTCCAGGATCTGGATCGAGCCTGCGCCGTAGCTGTTTTCCTGTTGCGGTTGCGGTTGTTGCTGTTCGGTCATGTTCTCTTACTCACGGCGGATGCGGCGATCGCGTCGCGCCCGATGGGGCGCGTGACGGATGGGGCCGCATGGCGGGTTACATAAAAACGGCAAAAGGGGCGGATCGCCTGATCCTGCCCCTGCGTGCTGCGGTGCATCTTTCGCCTGCCGGGCGAGAGCCGTAGCCTGCCGTTCGATGTTCCGGTGTTGCGTATGTTGTTTTCCTTCTACCTTCTACCGGACCATCAGATACGCATCGGCATGACGACGTACTTGAAGTTGTCGTCTTCCGGCACGGTGATCAGCGCGCTCGAATTGGAGTCGCCGAGGCTGACCTGGACCTGTTCGCTCTTGAGGTTGGCAAGCACGTCGAGCAGGTAGGTCACGTTAAAACCGATATCGAGGGCGTCGCCCGAATAATCAAGTTCGAGTTCTTCCTGCGCTTCTTCCTGGTCGGCGTTGGTGGAGCTGATCTTGAGTACGTGGGTGTCCAGGATGCAGCGCACGCCCTTGAACTTGTCGGTGGTCAGGATGGCGGTGCGTTGCAGCGCTTGCTGCAGCTGTACGCGGTCGATCGCGAAGGCGTTCTTGTAGCCCTTGGGGATCACGCGCTGGAAATCCGGGAACTTGCCTTCCACCAGCTTGGAGATCAGCTCGATGTTGGCGAAGGTGAACTTGACCTGGTTGGCGGCCAGCTGCACCTGCACGGGATCGTCGTTGTCTTCCAGCAGGCGCTGCAGTTCCAGGATGGTCTTGCGCGGGATGATGACTTCCTGGCGCGACGGCGCGCCGCCTTCGCTGCCCGTGGCCGCGGTGTCCAGCTCCACGCCGCAGTAGGCCAGGCGGTGGCCGTCGGTGGCGACCGCCATGACCTTCTTGCCGTCCACCACCAGCAGCATGCCGTTGAGGTAGTAGCGGATGTCCTGCTGGGCCATGGCGAAGTGGACCATGGCGAGCAGGTGCTTGAAGGTCTTCTGCGGCAGGCTGACCGAGGCGCCGAACTCGCTGGCCTCGGCCACCGTGGGGAATTCCTCGGCGGCCAGGGTCTGCAGCGCGAAGCGGCTCTTGCCGGACTGCACGGTCATGCGCTTGTCGTTGAGCGACAGGGCGACTTCGCCGTCGGGCATGGCGCGCAGGATGTCGAGCAGCTTGCGGGCGGCCACGGTGGTGGCGACGCTGTCGCTGCCCACACCGCATTCGGCGTGGGTGGTGATCTGGATCTCGATGTCGGTCGAGAGGAAGGATACGTTGGACCCGGACTTGCGAATCAGCAGGTTGGCCAGGATCGGGAGGGTGTGGCGGCGCTCCACGATGCCGCTCACGATTTGCAGCGGACGCAGCAGATTGTCTCGCGAGGTTTTGACCAATTGCATTGAATTTATCCTTCGTCGTTTGTAGTAAGCGACCGCGGGTGCGAACTGACCGGGACTAACTCGGGGGTGATTCCAAAAAATCTTAGGAATCAACGAGTTAATTCGCCATTGTACCAAGGATAAGCCGCTGCGGTGAAGCGGGGCGAGCGCGTTCGGAGAGGCAGAATTATGCCGCATCAAGCACAATTCCTGGCTGTTCTTGCCATGGCCGGGCCATGGCCCGACCATCGTCCGGCCATGATCCGGCCGTTCCCTCCGCCCGCTCGTCCCGACTCACCGCAAAGCCTTAGCCCAGGCCGTTTTCTGGCGATGTTCCGGCAATGCTCCGGCGATGCTACCGATTGTTTCATGCGCCGGGCCCAGCCCGGCGCGTACCCTACAGTATGCCAGCCCTGCGTGACAGGCCCGGCAAATCCCCGCTTGATGCCTTCAGACGCGCGGGATCACCCCTTCAGCGTCTGTTCCAGCACGTGCAGCTCGTGGTTGAGCTGCGCGTCCTTGCTGCGTTCGTCGGCGATCTTGCGCACCGCGTGCAGCACGGTGGTGTGATCGCGTCCGCCGAAGAGTTCGCCGATTTCCGGCAGGCTCTTCTGCGTGAGTTCCTTGGCCAGGTACATGGCAATCTGGCGGGGCCGCGCGATATTGGCGGGCCGCTTCTTGCTGTACATGTCCGCGACCTTGATGTTGTAGAAATCGGCGCAGGTCTTCTGGATGTTCTCCACCGAGATCTGGCGGTTCTGCACCGTCAGCAGGTCCTTCAGCGCTTCGCGGGTGACATCGATGGTGATGTCCTTGCCGTGGAAGTTGGAGAAGGCCAGGATCTTGCGCAGCGCGCCTTCCAGCTCGCGCACGTTGGAGCGCAGGTGCTTGGCGACGAAGAAGGCGACTTCCTCGGGCACGCTCACGTTCTCGGCGGCGGCCTTCTTCATCAGGATGGCCACGCGCATCTCCAGCTCGGGCGGCTCGATGGCCACCGTCAGGCCGGAGTCGAAGCGCGAGATCAGGCGATCGTCGATGCCGCTGATTTCCTTGGGATACGTATCGCTGGTGATGATCACCTGCGCCCGGTTGGCGATCAGGGCCTCGAAGGCGTAGAAGAACTCTTCCTGCGTGCGGTTCTTGCCGGAGAAGAATTGAATATCGTCGATCAGCAGCAGGTCGAGCGAGTGGTAGTAGCGCTTGAACTCGTCGAAGGCCTTGCGCTGGTACGCCTTCACCACATCGGAGACGTATTGCTCGGCGTGGATGTAGCGGATGCGGGCGCGCGGGTTCTCCAGCAGCATGAAGTTGCCGATGGCGTGGATCAAGTGGGTCTTGCCCAGGCCTACGCCGCCATATAGATAGAGCGGGTTGTAGGATTTGCCGGGATTGTTGGCCACCTGGATGGCCGCGGCGCGCGCGAGCTGGTTGGCCTTACCGGTGACGAAGTTGTCGAAGGTGAGGATGGGGTTCAGGCGCGAGCGCTCGTGCACCGTGTCGTTCTGCTGCTGGGCGCCGAGCGGGTTGCCGGGGTGGCCCGGGTGGCCCATCTGGCCGCCGCCCGGGTGGCCACCCTGCGCGCCGCCCTGCATGGGCTGCTGCGGCTGGGGCACGCGGTAGGAGCGGGCACTGGCTTCGGCCGGGTCCAGCTGCGGCACGTCGATGTCGACCAGCTCGCCACCCATGCCGCCCATGCTGTTGCCCTGGCCGGGATGCGACGGATAGTTGCCGGGGTAGGGCGCCTGGCCGCCGCGCTGGCCGCCTTGCGGCTGGGTGCCGGCCTGGTTCATGGGGCCGTAGCCGGGCGCGCCGTGGCCCGGCTGGCCGAAGTTCTGCGACAGCGGCTGGCCGGACGGGTAGCCGGGGCCGGGGTGCGCCATGCCGGGCTGGCCGGCCTGCTGCGGGTAGCCGGCAGCGGCCCGGCCCGAGGCGGCGGGGTCCAGGACAAAGTGAACGCTAACGTTGGCTTCCCAGTATTCGCAGGCGAGCGCGGTGATGCGGCCGGAGAACTGGCTTTTTACCCAGTCGAGCTTGAAGCGGTTGGGCGCGGCGATACGCAGCGCGTGCGCTTCCTCGTCGAAGCCGACAGGCGCCAACGGCTTGATCCAGGTCTTGAACTGTTGCGGCGTCAGTTCGCGCTCGAGTTGCGCGGCTGCCGCCTGCCAGAAATCTTGCATTGTTATGTTGTTCGGTTTTCGCCACGGGTGGGTGGACAGTCCGGCGGCATCGAGTGGAATGGGCGGCGGGCAGGGATCGGTGGTGCATCCCTGCCAGTCGTCGGTACCTCTTTGATGCCCGGATTGCGATCGCCAAGCGATCCGCACATGACCCCGCTTCCCGGACTCCCCCTGGTGATCGACGCGATCGGCTCGCGGCAAGCGGGACGCGCTGACCGGCAGGCGACAAAAGCGTCGCCGCCGGCTGCGCATCCGTTATCCGGCATGCCAGGGTGTTGCCCGGGTTGCGCTTGCGCCACGCAGCCCGTGTGGTGTTTGGACCCGGATTGTACCCCTCGCCCCGAGTTATCCACAAAGGATAAGTCTGTGGATAAGTTGTGAAAAAGCAGTGAATTGTTGTGCACAACCCCAGTTCCGGCGCGGGTTTCCGGGTAGGCAAAACGGAGGAAAACCCAGTCGAAACAGAGACTTCCTTCTACCTGGCCGACCCCGCCCGGCACCCCTGCATAAAAAAAACTTACCCACTGGCGATTGTGGACAATGAAATACAACGGCCTGTTGCATGTTTTTCAGGCAGGGGTGGCGCACACGTCTCTAATCCATATGGAGCCTTGACACTTTCCGCGAAAATCAGTTAAATGGCGGGTTCTGCGATGCGGCAGGGGATCTCGTATGCGCATCGCCGGGTCTGACCTGTTCCGTGCAAGACCGGTGCGTTTCACCATGCTTTAACCAGCTGGAGGCGTGCCGGAAATGGCTGGATTGGCCGGAACAGGCAGCGGGCCGGCAGGCTGATGGGGTCGGGACGGATGGGTGTGCGATGGGTTCATCGGCAATCCGGTCCGGCAAGATTCCCTCCCAAACCTGCATCGCGAAATTCGAAGGCCGCCGATGATCGGTTTGATTTGTTCCGATCTGCTGGCCGGCGCATTCGAGACGCGAAACACACGGCCGGCAGCAAGATAACCACAGCAGTCGGCATACCGCATCCGCGGCAGCCCCCATGCGAACCATACGCGGCGGCCACGGCGCCCGGCACCTTGCCGGAAACCGGGCGAGCCAAGATCAACCAGAGAGTGCAACATGAAACGTACATACCAACCTTCCGTTACCCGCCGCAAGCGTACCCATGGTTTCCGCGTGCGCATGAAGACCCGTGGCGGCCGCTCCGTCATCAACGCGCGTCGCGCCAAGGGCCGCAAGCGCCTGGCAGTCTAAGGGCCTGGCGACCGGCTTTGGCGGTGCTTCACGCGCCGCCGGAGCCAACCGCCTCGCCTTTCGGACGGCCGGTAGCTCGCAGCCAGACGCAGCGTTTCCGCTAGGTTTGCCCAGCGTGTCTACCCATGCCTACCCCAAAGCCGCGAGGCTCACAAAGACGGATGAGTTTTCATCCGTTTTTGCATTGCGCCCGCGCCGCCGCAGCCAGCACTTCGTGCTGTATGTGGGCGAGAACCGCCTGCCGCAGGCCCGCCTGGGCATCGTGGTGGGCAAGAAGTTTGCCAAGCGCGCCGCCGAGCGCAACCTGGTGAAGCGCATGGTGCGGGAACTGTTCCGGCAACGGCAGGACCAACTGGCGGGCCGCGATGTATTGCTGCGCCTGCAGGCAAAGTTTCCGCGTGCGGAGTTTGCCAGCCGCAGCGCCATACGCCGGGTGTGCCTGGCCGAGTTGACTGGCCTGTTCGAGGTGGCGGTGCGTCCGCTTGCCCCGCGCCCGGCTGCCCCTTCCGGGGTGTCGCCGCCTGCGTCCGCCGAGGCTGCGCCCCCGGCGGCCCCGCCCTCCGGCGCTTCTGCTTAACCGGCCCGCCGTCCCATGAAGCGAATCCTGCTTGCCCTGCTGCGTATCTACAAGATCGCCCTGAGCCCGTTTTTCGGCTCGCAGTGCCGCTTCCTGCCCACCTGCTCCGACTACGCCCGCGAAGCCATCCTGCGCCATGGCGCAGGACGCGGCAGCTGGATGGCCGCTTGCCGGCTATGCCGTTGCCATCCTTTCACGGATGGCGGGTATGATCCGGTGCCACCGGCATCGTCAACACCGCAAGACCGGGCTTCCGCCGCGGCTGGCCAGCGGCCAGCCACGATCCGGCTGCCCCGCCCCTGATTTCCCCCGACCACAGCGAGACATGGATATCAAACGCACCATACTCTGGGTCATCTTCTCGATGTCCCTCGTGCTGCTCTACGACAACTGGCAGCGCGCCAACGGTCATCAGTCGATGTTCTTCCCCAGCGCGACGCAGCAGGCAGCGCCGGCCTCCGCCGCGGCCGCCCAGGCCGCGCAGAACGACGTGCCCAAGGCAAGCAACGGCGCCGCCGCGCCTGGCGCGCCGGCTGCCGCACCCGCGGCCGCGGCCCAGCCGGGCGGCGAGAAGATCGTGGTGAGCACCGATGTGATCCGTGCCCAGATCGATACCGCCGGCGGCATCGTCTCGCGCCTGGAGCTGCTGGATCACCACGAGCACGACGGCAAGCCCGTGGTGCTGTTCGAGCGCGACCAGACCCGCACCTATATGGCCCGCTCCGGCCTGATCGGCGGCGACCTGCCGAACCACACCACGGTGTTCACGGCGACCCCGGGTCCGCGCGGCCTGGACGGCTCGGACAAGGTGGAACTGACGCTGACGGCCGAGAAGGATGGGGTCAAGCTGGCCAAGACCTACATCTTCCGCAAGGGCAGCTACGTCATCGACACGCGCTTCGCCGTCACCAACGACAGCGGCAAGCCGATCTCGCCGACGCTGTACATGGAACTGACGCGCGACGGCAGCAAGGTCGAGCAGTCGCAGTTCTATAGCACCTTCACCGGCCCGGCCATCTACACCGACGCCGACAAGTACCACAAGATCAAGTTCGAGGACATCGCCAAGGGCAAGGCTTCGGTACCGGCGGCCAGCAACAACGGCTGGGTGGCGATGGTGCAGCATTACTTTGCCTCGGCCTGGATCCCGCAGACCGGCAAGGACCACAGCTACTACGTCGAGGCCATCGACAACAACCTGTTCCGCGTGGGCGTGCAGCAGCCGCTGGGCCAGGTTGCCCCGGGTGCCACGGTGACCACCGATGCGCGCCTGTTCGCCGGCCCGCAGGAAGAGCGCATGCTCGAGAAGATCACCCCGGGCCTGGAACTGGTCAAGGACTATGGCTGGCTGACCATCCTGGCCAAGCCGATCTTCTGGCTGCTGGAGAAGATCCACGGCATCCTGGGCAACTGGGGCTGGGCGATCATCGCGCTGACGGTGCTGATCAAGCTGGTGTTCTTCCCGCTGTCGGCGGCGAGCTACAAGTCCATGGGCAAGATGAAGGACCTGCAGCCCCGCATGACCGCGATGCGCGAACGCCTGAAGGGCGATCCGCAGAAGATGAACCAGGAGATGATGGCGCTGTACCGCACCGAGAAGGTCAACCCACTCGGCGGCTGCCTGCCCATCGTGATCCAGATCCCGGTGTTCATCGCGCTGTACTGGGTGCTGCTGTCGTCCGTGGAAATGCGCGGCGCGCCGTGGCTGGGCTGGATCCATGACCTGTCGCTGCCGGATCCGTTCTACATCCTGCCGGTGCTGATGGCGGTGTCGATGTTCGTGCAGACCAAGCTGAACCCGACCCCGCCGGACCCGGTGCAGGCCAAGGTCATGATGATCATGCCGCTGGTGTTCTCTTTCATGTTCTTCTTCTTCCCGGCCGGCCTGGTGATGTACTGGGTGACGAACAACGTGCTGTCGATCGCCCAGCAATGGCAGATCAACCGCATGCTCGGCAAGAACAAGGCGAAGACCGCCGCGATCGCCAAGAGCTGAGGTTGAAGCTGTAGTTATGTAGTTGGCGCTGGCGGGTTGCGAACCTGCTGGCGGAAAAAAGCCCGGTGCATTGCACCGGGCTTTTTTTTGGCTTCGCCGATATGCGGGGGGAATGAAGGTCGCTTGTCGGCCCCAGGCGGGCATCCGCCGGGCGTCATCCGGGCGTTGCCAGTCAAAGCACCGTCGCCTTACCGCACGGCGCTGGTGTCGCAAGCCTCAGAATCCGTTGAGGGCGTGACGTACCAGCAGGGCCGACAGGACGAGCATGGTCATGCCGATCAGGCCATCCAGCACCTGCCAGGCCCTCGCCCGGGCGAACCAGGGTGCCAGCCAGCGCGCGCCAAATCCCAGAAGCACAAACCAGAACAGGCTGCCCGAGCTTGCGCCCGCCACGAACCAGCCACGTAGCGCCGCTGGCTGCTGGGCACCGATGCTCCCCACCAGCAGCACCGTATCAAGGTAGACATGCGGGTTGAGCAGCGTGAAGGCAGCCGCCTGAGCCAAGGCGGCACCCCGGCTGAGACCATCCCCGCCCACGGAGGCTTTCAATTG
Source organism: Cupriavidus sp. 96C5-1 (assembly GCF_057798855.1). Lineage (NCBI taxonomy): Bacteria > Pseudomonadati > Pseudomonadota > Betaproteobacteria > Burkholderiales > Burkholderiaceae > Cupriavidus > Cupriavidus sp. 96C5-1. The sequence goes on from NZ_JBYOJU010000042.1 coordinate 21,581, forward strand.
GTGAGAATGCCGCGCACGTCGCAGCGCCTGCCATCCATATACCGCCAGGAAGAGGGCACCGGCCAGCGCCAGTGCACGCGCAAGGGCCGGGCGCTCCCCCAAGGCCTGGGCCATGCCCAGGACACCGGCCGCAATCAGCAGCGCGTCCCCCATGGCGCAGAACAGCACGATGCTGCCCACATGTTCACGGCGCAGACCCTGGCGCAGCACGAATGCGTTCTGCGCGCCGATGGCCACGATGAGCCCCAGGCTCAGGGCCAGGCCCTGGAGGGAAACGGATAAAGCGAGCGAAGCGGTGGCAAGCGAGGTAGTCATGGGTTGAGCTTGCCCGCACTCGCGAATGAAGACAAACTACTTCTCCTTCATTTGATTTAGCCTGCCTTATCCGATGCTGGATTACTCCGCTTTGTCTGCATTGGCTGCCGTGGTTCGAGAGGGCAGCTTCGAGCGTGCCGCCCGCGCGCTCCATGTCACGCCATCGGCGATTTCGCAGCGTATCCGGCTGCTGGAGGAGCGCGTGGGCTGCGCGCTGGTCGTGCGCGACCAGCCCTGCCGGGCCACGGAGACGGGACGACGACTGTGCCAGCACGTTGACCATGTGCGGCTGCTCGAGCAGGAATTGCAAGGCGCGCTACCGACGCTTGCGCCGCAGGGGATTGCCCGGGTAGCGCTGCCGATTGCGGTGAATGCCGACAGCCTGGCCACCTGGCTCGCCCCGGCCATCGCTGCTTTCGGTGCGGAAAACCCCGTGTTGATGGCGGTGGCGGTGGATGACCAGGACCACACCACCGAGTGGTTGCGCAGCGGCGCGGTGCTGGCCGCCGTGACCGCCACGGCCCGTCCCGCCGCTGGCTGCAATAGCCGCCCGTTGGGTTCGATGCGCTACCTGGCGGCCGCCAGCCCGGCGTTCGTGCAACGCTATTTCGCCGACGGCGTGGGGGCTGGCAGTCTGGCGACGGCGCCCAGCCTGGTGTTCAACACCAAAGATGAATTGCAGGCGCGCTGGGCACGGCGCTTGTGCCATCGGCATGTGGAGCTTCCCCGCCACACGTTGCCTTCGTCCCAGGCCTTTGTGGCGGCGGCTGTGGCTGGCATGGGCTGGGGCCTCCATCCGCAGGCGCTGATCGCCCCTCATCTTGAGGACGGCTCACTGGTCGAGCTGGTGCCGCACACCCCGCTGGACGTATCGCTTCACTGGCAACACGCACGGGCGGCGTCAGCGCTGCTCGATGGTTTGAGCCGTGAGGTTCTGGCCGCCGCCTGTTCTGCCCTGCTACCGCCCTGACTTGCGTGAAGCCAGATGCTAGCGGCGTGCAATCAGGCTACTGTCCCAGCGAGAACGAACCGAAGCGGCAAGTGGCAAATGGCAAATGGCAAATGGCAAATGGCAGCGCCTACGCCAATCGCAGATCCCACAACACATCAAGTACGTGTTGCGTGGAACGCTCGACGTAGCCCGCACGATGTGCAATGCCGAGCCGACGCCACAACGCCGGGCGCAGCGGACGCATGACAATGCGACTATCGGGTAATGGCGTAGTGGCCTCATGGGGCAACAGCGCTGCGCCGTAGCCTGCCGCTACCAGGCTCTTGATCGCGTCGTTGTAGTTGAGCTGGATGCGCGGCGCAGGATGGTGCCCCCCGCTCGCGAACCACTCCGCAGTCAGACGCGAGAGCCGCGTGGTCGCGTCATTGAGAATGAGGGGTTGGGCGGCGAGCCATTCAGGCGTGACGCGGGCCGGACACCGCCAATGCGCCGGCACAAAGGCCATCACGGGGTCGCGGCGCCAGGGCTTTATCACGAGTCCGGCTACCGGGGGCTGAGGCAGTGCGACCAGCCCGACATCCAGCGTTCCATCCGCCAGCCGGGACAGCGTTTCATGCGAAGTGAGTACGGCAACCTGGATGTCGATAGCGGGATGGTGCTGGCGCAGCACCTCAAGCGCTTGCGGCAACAGGTGCGCGAGCACGCCCGTCGACGCACCGACCCGCGCGCGCCCTTCGAGCCCCTGCACCTGGCGTTGAATATCGTCCAACGCCTGCTCCGCATCGGCCAGCAGTCGACGCGCGCGCTCCACCAGCACCTCGCCTATCGCCGACGGCCTGACATGTCCGCGCTTGCGTGACAGCAGTGGAGCCCCGATGCGGTCTTCGAGTTCGGCGATGTGGAGGCTGACCGTTGGCGGCGCCAGGTGCAATGCACGCGCCGCATCGGCAAATGAGCCACGGTCGGTAATGGCGACCAGAGTGCGCAAACGGTCCAGGCTGATCTCTCGCATGTCGGCGTCCAGATTCAGAAAAACTGAATATTCACGTTATGAAATACAACTTTCTCTATTCTAGCGGTCCATGGAACATAGGGGCTCGTTGTACTTGTTACAACCCACAGCCACCGGAGTATTCCACGTATGCGCTCTCCCCTTGTTTTCATCGACGGCGACCAAGGCACCACCGGGTTGCAAATCCACGAACGGCTGCGCAACCGGACCGACCTTAGACTGTTCACGCTTGCCGCCGCGGAACGCAAGGATGCGCGGCGTCGCGCAGAAGCCATCAACGCCTGCGACATCGCCATCCTCTGTTTGCCTGATGCCGCCGCGCGCGAGGCAGTGGACGCCATTGTCAATCCTGCCGTCAGAGTCATCGACGCAAGTTCCGCCCACCGCACGCAGCCGGACTGGACATACGGCTTTCCGGAAATGGCGCCGGGACAGGCCGAGCGCATCGCGAACGCACGTCGGGTCACCAATCCCGGTTGCTATCCGACCGGTGCCATTGGCTTGCTGCGTCCCCTGATGCAGGCTGGGCTCATACCAGGCAACTACCCGATCAGCATTCATGCGGTGTCCGGCTACTCCGGACGCGGGCGTGCCGGCGTGGAGGAACATGAGGGGCAGGGTGCCGTCAACGCGCCTTCATACCAGGTATATGGCCTGGAACTCGCGCACAAGCACACCCCGGAGATCCAGCAGCACGCCGGGCTCGCGCAGCGTCCCATCTTCGTCCCTGCGTATGGTGCGTTCCGCCAGGGCATCGTGCTGACGGTGCCCTTGGCGTTGCGGCTGCTGGCACCCGACGTGGATGGCGCCACGTTGCACGCATGCCTCGCACGCCACTATGCCGAGGCGGCCCACGTACGCGTCTTGCCGCTGCACGAATCCTGCGCCTTGAAGCACCTGGACCCGCAAGTGCTGAACGGTACGAACGACATGCGCCTGAGCGTATTTCCTAACGTGGAACACGGGCACGTCCTGCTGTCCGCGGTGTTCGATAATCTCGGCAAAGGCGCATCCGGCGCTGCGGTTCAGAACCTGAACCTGATGCTCGCGCAGCAATAGTGGCCGATGCCCGCGCTTGCTGCGGGCCTCGCTTCAGGCGAGGTCCAGCACGCTCATGGTGGCGTTGAAGCGGCTGACCAGCACCGCCTCGCCATGCACGCTGGCAAACACATCGGCCTCCACCACGATGATGCTGCGGCCGGACTTGAGCACATCCGCGCGGCAGGCCAGGCGCTCGGTGCGGGCGGCGCGGAGCAGGTTGATCTTGAACTCGGCGGTGACCACGTGGCGCCCGGTGTCGAGCATGGTGGTGGCCGCGGCGCCGGCGGTGTGATCCGCCATGGTGGCCTGCACCCCGGCATGCACGATGCCGCCGTGCTGCAGGTGGCGCGGGGTGACCAGCAGCTCGCTCTCGCACCAGCCGGGTCCGCAATCCACGAGACGGATGCCGATGTCCGTGACAAAGGCGGCCTCGCGAAAACCGGCTTCGATGGTGTCCCGCAGCAAACGCCGCTCTTGTTCGGTGGACATGGGCTTCTCCTCGCACTGCATGGGTGGTCGGGTACTGGTTGGGGTGGCCATGGCGGCCGGGCCACCAACGAACGGCCCGCGCAATGCCCCATGCGCATTGCAGCGCGAAGCGGGCGCGATGTCAACGAGTGCCGCGGCGATCACGCGCAACCGCGTCAAGGGAGTGCGGCGCAACCGGCACAATCGCCTACACTGGATAGACATGCCCTGAAACCACGCCATGCGCGCCGTCAATTCCATCCGGTTGCACCCTCGCATGCGAGCCCTCGATGCCTTCATCGCGCTCGGTGACGAGGGATTGGTCGCCATCGCCGACCTGCTCGACGCCCTGCACCGGCGCGACCATCCCGACGACGTGCACGAGCTGCGGGTGGCGGTGCGGCATCTGCGCGCCGTTTGCTGGGCGTTCGGCCCGGTCCTGCCCAGGACCATGCGCGCGCGCTGGCAGGCATGCCTGCGCCAACTGGCACGGGCCGCCAGCGAGGTGCGCGACTGGGATGTGTTTATCGCCGAGACGCTGCAGCCCGCGCTGGACCTGCAGCCGGAAGATCCTGTGCTGGCCGCCGTGCACGACGTCGCGGTCACCCGCCGCCACGCCGTGCGCGAGACCATGGTGGCGCAGCTGGCCGAATACCAGCGCTGGCCGCTGCCCGTGCTGCACCGCGACCTCACGCATCTGGGCAGCAACCCGCGGAGCGCGCGCGCCGCCGCGCGGGCCCGCCTGGGCGAGTTTGCGCCGCGCAGGGTAAGCCGCGCAGACAAGCGGGTGAGGGCGCTGGCGCGTGCGGCGAAGCCAGGGGACCTGGAGCGCGTGCATCGCTACCGCATCGGCAGCAAGCGGCTGCGCTATGTCATCGAGTCCCTGATGCCAGTACTGCCCAAGCGCCAGGGCAAGCGCCTGCACCGCAAGCTGGTCAGGCGCCAGCGCAAGCTGGGGAACCTGGTCGACGGCGCGGTGGCGCGCCGCCTGATGGCGCAATGCCTGGACATGGCTGCGGCGGATGCGCCCGCGGCGGCACCCGCGGCGGATCGATCTGCGACAATATCGCCATGACTTCTTTCCAGCCTCGTTCCGCCTCCGCTGCCCACGCCACGCCCATCGCCGCCATCGCTACCGCGCCCGGACGCGGCGGCATCGGCGTGGTGCGGGTGTCCGGCCCCGATGTCAGCGCGATCGCGCATGCCGTGTGCGGCCAGGCGCTCAAGCCGCGCCATGCCACCTACCTGCCCTTCCTCGACGCCCACGGCAAGACCATCGACCATGGCCTGGCGCTGTACTTCCCGGCGCCGCACTCCTACACCGGCGAGGAGGTGCTGGAGCTGCAGGGCCATGGCGGCCCGGTGGTGATGCAGATGCTGCTGGCGCGCTGCCTGGAAGCGGGCCGCGACATCGGCCTGCGCCTGGCCGAGCCCGGCGAGTTCACGCGCCGCGCCTTCCTCAACGACAAGCTCGACCTGGCCCAGGCGGAAGCCGTGGCCGACCTGATCGAAGCCAGCACGGAAGCGGCCGCGCGCTCGGCGGCGCGCTCCATGGAGGGCGTGTTCTCGCAGGCCATCCGCGCACTGGTGGAGCAGGTGATCCACCTGCGCATGCTGGTGGAGGCCACGCTGGATTTTCCCGAGGAAGAGATCGACTTCCTCGAAGCCTCCAACGCGCGCGGCCAGCTCGCGGCGATCCGTGATGCGCTTGGCGGCGTGCTGGCGCAGGCCAGGCAAGGCTCGCTGCTGCGCGAGGGCTTGTCGGTGGTGCTGGCGGGGCAGCCCAATGTGGGCAAGTCATCGCTGCTCAACGCGCTGGCCGGCGCGGAACTGGCCATCGTCACGCCGATTCCCGGCACCACGCGCGACCGCGTGCGCGAGACCATCCAGATCGAAGGCATCCCGCTGCATATCATCGACACCGCCGGCCTGCGCGAGGACGCCTCCGACGAGGTCGAGCGCATCGGCATCGAGCGCACCTGGGACGCGGTGCGCCGCGCCGACCTGGTGCTGCACCTGGTGGACGCCGCGGATTACGTGCGGCACGGCCTGTCTGAAATCGACGACGCCATCGATGACCGCCTCTCCGGCCACCTGCCGCCGGGCTCGCCGATCCTGCGCGTGGTCAACAAGATCGACCTGGCGCCGAAGGTGGGCGAGGTGCACTTTGGCGCGAACCGACCGCACGTGGTGGCGGCCAACGGCCCCAACCCGGCCGAGGTATGGATCTCGGCGCGCACCGGCGCCGGCATCGACCTGCTGCGCGGGCAGCTGCTGCGCCTGGTGGGCTGGCAATCCGGCAACGAAGGCGCCTTCCTCGCGCGCGAACGGCACCTGACCGCGCTGCGCAACGCGCAATCCCACCTGGACCTGGCCAACGAACGCGCGGAACAGCAGGCGCAAGCGCTGGACCTGTTCGCCGAAGAGCTGCGGCTGGCGCAGGATCACCTGAACAGCATCACCGGCGAGTTCACCAGCGACGATTTGCTGGGGACGATCTTTACGCGGTTCTGCATTGGCAAATAACCTCACTTCCACCGGGCTCCATCAAGGTCTACAAATCGCCTTGAAACCCGCATGAATACTAGGTTTCTTGCCCATAAAGCTCTGCTGAAGCACACTGAAAGCCGTCTGTTTTTATGTCCAAGTTTATGTCCAAGTAGCGGTTTTGGCCCGGGCCTTCCTCTACTTGGACATACGGAGGAAGAAGATGGCACTCACCGACACTGCCTTGAAGGCACTCAAGCCCAGGGACAAGACCTACACCGTTAGCGACGATCGCGGCCTGTACCTGGAGGTATTTCCAACCGGGGGGATGGTCTGGCGCTACCGCTACCGGCTGAACGGCAAGTACGAAAAGCTCACGCTGGGCAAGTACCCTGCATTGACCCTCAAGAACGCCAGGCTCATGCGCGATGGCGCCTCGCAGATGGCGGCCATTGGCGAGTCTCCCGCGCAGAAGAAACAGCGCGCCAAGGTGGCCGGCCCGGAAGACACCACCCTGAGCCAATTTGCCGAGCGTTTTTTCAAGGAAATCCAGCAGCGCGACCGCAAGAACAACACGATGCCGCGCCGCTATCTGGACAAGGACATTCTTCCGCACATCGGCATGAAGCCGGTATGTGAACTCACGGCCGACGACGTTCGGTCGGTTATCTGGCGCAAGAAGGAGCAGGGTTTTGACGCCGCAGCAGGGCAAGTACGCGGCATGCTTAAACGCATGTTGGACTACGCGGTGACATGCGGGCTGATCTCGGCCAATCCAGTCATGGCACTGCCCATGCGGCACATCTACAAAGCTGTCTCGCGTGAACGTGCATTGCCCACCGAGGAAGTCAAGCAGTTCCTGCAAGCCGTGCACCTGTCGAACGTCCGCCGTCAGTTCAAGATCAGCCTGCAACTCATCCTCATGACGCTGGTACGCAAATCGGAGCTGCTGTTGGCCAAGCAAAAGGACGTGCATCTCGAAGAGGCCGAGTGGCACATTCCCCAGGAGAACTCGAAGACGGGCAAGCCGCATATCGTCTATCTGTCGAAGCAAGCGGTAATGCTGTTCCGCGAACTCTTCGTGCTTGCAGGCACCAGCGAATGGGTCTTGCCTGGGCGTGGCTCACTGACGAAGCCGTTCGCCCATAACGCCCTCAACCAGGCGCTAAAGGTCTCGCTCCGGGGGCAGGATATTCCGGCATTCACCGTTCACGACCTGCGCCGGACGGCATCCACCTTGCTCCATGAGAAGGGCTGGGCGTCCGATGTGGTGGAGAAGGCACTCAACCACACCATTGGCGGCGTGCGCGGTGTCTACAACCGGGCTGAGTACGCAGAGCAGCGCAAAGAAATGTTGCAGGCTTGGGCCGACACCATCGACTCGCTTGTACCTGCCGCAAATTTGGTTGTTTCACGGCCGTAGATTGTGCTGACGGCCTGGCGATGCCGTCCCCGCGTCATCGCCATGGCCGCCATCGGCATGTGCACGAAGCCACCGCGACGGATGCACCTCCATGGCAGTCATCGACCGAGATACACCGCCGTAATCTGCGTGCGCTCGTGTCCCAACTCGCGGCTGATCGCCTGCCGCGCCTGCGCATCCATGGCGCGCTGCGCAGGCGTCAACGACCGCGCCGAAGGCCCGCCAGCGGCTGGCGCCTTCCAGCCCGTCAGCACTTCATAGCGGTCCTGCGCGTACCGATGCCGCAGCCCATGCATATTGCTCAGGCCCGCCGCCTTGCACTGACCATCGTAAGAGTTGCGCTGCTGGATAAAGCTCTTATGCGCTGGAATCAGCGATCCCGCGCCGGCCAACTGGTGCACCTGGTCGAGTACCTGCCGTTGCTCGGCCGTGGTGATCGGCACGGTGCGCTCGCGCCCGCCCTTGGTCCAACTCCCCTTGAGCGCGATGTGGTCGCCCCGGTCCGCATAGCGGGGCTGGAACTTGATGGACTCTTCGCGCCGCAGCCCGAAAGCCTGCTGCAATTGCAGGCTCATCCGCACATGCGCATCGCGCACGCCATCAAGCGCATCCCCCAACGTCCTTGACTTGTCCGCGTTGGTCACATGCTGCCGCTGCGGCACCCCCAGCAACGTGTTATCTGCCGGGATAAGGCCGGTCTTGCCCACCTTCTCGGCCCACCAGCGCACATGCGCGAGCCGGTTCTTCACCGTCCCGGCCGACAGGCCCTCGGCCTGCCAGCGCTCCACCAGCGCCTGCACATGCTTACCCTTGAGCGAATTCGGCGACATCCGCCGAAACCCCGCCTCGCCCAACTGGCGAGCCACCAGAGTCAGCCCGCCCAGCCGGTCGCCCTGGGTGGCATGGCTGCCATCCTTGTTGCGCCGGCAAAGCTGCCGCAGCCCGTAGGTCAAATCATCCATAGCGCACCTCCTGGGTGTTGGGTGTTGCGTCTTGTCCTGCTCTCTGAGATCGAATCGGTAAGTGAAATTGCCGGCTCGCAAGGCGAGGCTCCCGAAGGACGAGGGCATGGTGCTCAGAACACCGGATTTGCCTCGAAATGAGGCGTCTGCCGTACTCCCTGGAGGGAGATGGGGCAGAGGGTCAGCGAAAGACAAACAAGCCAGTGGCAGTGAAAAAACCTCCTTTGAGTGAGTGGGATGGGTAAGGCCGGTCAGCGAGCGTTGCGCTCGAAACGTGGCCGCAGGAATAGCGCGCCGTGGGCGCAGGATTGACGAGAACAGCCGGAGAAAAACGGCTCTGCCCCATGGGTAGGGGCGGCATGCGGGGGAGCCTGGGCATGCCTGGGGATGGTTCCGCCCTGGACAGGGAGACGCTTGCGGGAACCTGCGTCTTTGGGGTTGCCGATGAACAAAGCCCATCGGTCTTGGCGTACTGCAGGGCCAGTGTAGGGGGGCATCGTCACGCATGCCGCAAACAATAGGAACGCGCGCAAACCCATATTTCGTGCGGGTTCCGTGGGGCCGTCACTGCGGTGCAGTGACGGCCCCCTCGCGTCGCTGCGATGCCGTGCAAAAAGCCAAAGGCGCTGCGGCAGCATCCGCGCAGCCAGGCGCTGGGCCAGCCGTATGCGTGCCTGCTGACGCGCCCCTGCGGGGCTTGTCGGCTACCCGCCCTGGGCGCGCAATGGGTGCCCCATTGCACCCCCAGCACGGGCAGCTTGATTTGCGCAGCGGCTTGCCTGGGAGGCTCTGGACGGCGCGCAGTGGGGGTCAATGGCGGGCGCGCAGGCCGCAGCGGAGCGCAGCCGCAGGCGAGCACCGAACGGGCGAGCACCCGGCGCAGCGCACCATTGACGCCCACGCAGCGACCCAAGCCTCACGGCAGGGTGCAGGGGGGCTTTTACCCCCTGCACCCTTGCCCTTCGGCGAGAACGGAGTTCCAAGAGGCAGCGCCTCTTGGTCAAGGCCGCAGGCCGCGAAGACCTGCCCGGGCCTTGGCCTTGCGAGCCTGCCATGGACAAAGGCGGAAACCAGAGCGCCCACTTCCCCCGATTCAATAGATTATCAAGATTAAATTTTTGTTATTGATAGTTAATACAGCCAAGCCATCCGGTCTTTGTGCTGCTTTCGGCCCTTGCGCTTTTAAGATGCGGCGCAGAACCACCGGAGCCACGGCGGTTCCGGGGTCATTTCCCAAACAGTGCAACGGGCCAGACTAAACGCAATAACAGCCCATTCCGCCTGCCGGAAAAAAACTCTGTCGTCGAAAAAGTATTGATGGATTGGCGATCGCACGCGGTTGCCGGAGGGAGGAAATATGGGTAATCGCACATTCATCGCGCACAGCCCGCTGGGCGAGCAATTGGAATTCCGTTCGCTCGCTGGCAGCGAACAGATTTCGCGCCTGTACGAATTCCGTGTACGGCTCATCAGCGAGTCCGCCTCCATCTCCGCCAAATCCCTGCTCGGCAAGGACATGAGCATCGAGGTGGACCTGACCACCGAAGAAAACGGCAGCGGCACGCGCTTTCTGTCGGGCCAGGTAACGCAGTTCACCTACAGCGGTAAAGACGGAGATTTTTACGCATATGAAGCGATATTGCGCCCCTGGCTGTGGCATGCCGCACGGCGTACCGACTTCAAAATATTCCAGTTCAAGACCGTTCCCGAGATCGTCAAGGAAGTGCTGGGCAAATACGGCTTCCCCATCGAGGACAAACTGACCGGCCAATACAAGGAATGGCCGTATATCGTTCAGCACGGCGAGAGCGATTTCAACTTCGTCTCGCGCCTGATGGAGCACGACGGGCTGTATTACTTCCATCGCCACAGCAACGGCAGCCATACGCTGGTGCTGGCCGACGATATCGGCTCGCACAGTCCACTGCCCAACGGGCCAACCGCCATCCCGTATTACTCGGGCGACCGCGCCGCCCATGTGCACGATGAGGATTTCATCGATGGCTGGGGCTTCATGGAGGATATCGCTTCGGGGCATTTCGAGGCCGACGACTACGATTTCGAAAAACCGAAGGCCGACCTCACCACGCGCCAGCAGCAGCCGGCAGGCCATACCGAAGACAGCCGCGAAATCTACGACTGGCCGGGAGGCTACACCGATGTGGGCGATGGCGAGAACTACGCCCGCGTCCGCATCGAGCAGCAAAAGGCCCAGCGGGAAGTCATGCAGGGCGAGGGCAATGCCCGCAATATCGCTCCGGGCTACCTGTTCACCTTTCACAAATACCCGCGCGAGGACCAGAACCAGGACTACCTGATCGAGACAGCCTACTACCGCTTTGAAGAAAACGTGCGCCGCAGCGATGGCGCGGGCGGCTCGGGGGGAACCAAGCGCGCCGGCACCGACAGCCCGACCACGTACCGCATTGCCTTCACCGCCGTGCCCAAGCGCGTGCCCTACCGCAGCCAGCGGGTGACACCCAAGCCCAGCACCACCGGCCCGCAGACGGCCGTGGTCACCGGCCCGGCGGGCGAGGAAATCTACACCGACAAGTATGGCCGCGTGAAAGTGCAATTCCACTGGGACCGCTACGGCAAGATGGACGAAAACAGCAGCTGCTGGATTCGGGTATCGCAGACCTGGGCCGGAGCCAACTACGGCAGCATGCACATCCCGCGCATCGGGCAGGAGGTGATTGTCGACTTCCTCAATGGCGACCCGGACTATCCCATCATCACCGGCCGTGTCTACAACGCCATGCAGATGCCGCCGTGGGACTTGCCAAGTCAAAAAACCATGTCGGGCATCAAGACCCGCAGCAGCCAGGGCGGCACGCCCGGCGACGGGATGAAGGACAGCCCCGGCACCGCCAACGCCCTGCGCTTCGAGGACAAGGCGGGCGAAGAGCAGCTCTGGATACATGCGCAGAAGGACCAGCTCACCGAGGTCGAGCACGATGAAGACAAGTGGGTGGGTAACGACAGGCGCAAGACGGTGGATGGCAACGAAACCAACGTCATCCACAAGAACCGCACCGAGACGGTGGATGGTAATGAAACCATCACCGTCCACCAGAACCGTACCGAAACGGTGGACATGGATGAAAAACTCACCGTTCACCAGAACCGCGACAAAACCATCGACCAGAACGAAACCGACCACATCAAGAAGAAACTGGACGTCACGGTGGGAGAGGTGCGCGCGGAAAAAGTCGGCCTGCTCTCGACCTTCACTGCGGGAGTGGCGCATGCGGAGAACGTAGGCGGAATGCACAGCTCCATCGTGGCCGGCCCGCGCCTCGAAGTCAGCGGCTTGAACAAGATCGAGATGGTGGGCGGCTCGCGCACGGCCACGGTCAAGAGCGACACCTTGCATGTCGCGGAAAAGCACCATGTGATCGCCGAAGAGATCGTGTTTCAGGCGACAAAAGGGATCACATTCGCCTGCGGCCCTACCAACACGCATTTCACTCCGGAGCAGTTCCAGGCCCTGGCGAACCTGATCAAGCACAACTGCTGACGGGCGCATCCAGCCCTACCGTCATCACCGCATCACCAAACAACCAAGAGAGGGGGACCCTATGAGCGGCAAACCAGCAGCGCGCATCAGCGACAGCGTCAAGGGCGGCAAGATCATCACCGGCTCGCGCACGGTCCTGATAGGCAGCCAGGGCGGCATTGCCTGCTCCGTCTGCCCCGGTGGCGTCAAGGTCGGCAGCCCCGTCAATCCGCAGCTCGGCGCCAAGGTCCTCTCCGGCGCGGCCGACCTCGACTTCGCCCTGCCGGGCGCTATGCCGCTGGTGTGGCAGCGCCAGTACAGCAGCTACGTCAATGCCGAACAGGGCGGCCACTGCGGCATGCTCGGCTACGGCTGGGCCGTGTCGCTGGAGATGCGTCTTACCGTGCGGGCGGACGCCACCTTGCTGCACGACAGCCAGGGCCGCACCATCACCTTCGATGCGCTGCCTGCGGGCGAATCCCTCTACAGCCCCAGCGAAGACATCTGGCTGCTGCGCGCCGGCATGCACCCGGGCGGGCTGGCGCAAGAGCTGGCCAGCCTCAGCGGCGCGGCCCGCTTCGCCGGTGAGGCCAGCGACGAACCCCATACGGTAGAGCCCATCGCCGCAGACCAGCAAGCCCCCGCCTGGTGGCGTGATCGATTCGCCTGGGTGCGCCGCGACCTCGCCTGCAGCGCCCATCTCATCTTCGCTGCCAACGGCGCGGGCGACCATCTCTGGATCTTCGCGCCCGTTAACTGGAACGCCATCGAAACCGCGCGCCAGGCCCTGCAAGCCGGCCAGGCCCAGCCCTCGGAGAACCAACTCCCCGCGCCCAGCGCGCAATGGGTCCTGCTCGGCCAGCTCGACCGCCTGGGCCGTTCGCAGCGCTACCGCTGGAGCGACACCGACGGCCATCCGCGCATCACCACCATCGAAGACGGCGTGGGCCGCCTGTACCAACTGCACTATGGCCAGGCTCTTGCGGCGCAAGACGCCAAGCACTACACGCACAAGGACGGCAACTATTACGGCAACTATTTCTGGCAGGCCGACAGCGGCCTGCGCCTCACCGGCATCGACCTTGTGCGCGACCCCATCCACCCGCTGCTCAACCAGGAGACACAGGCCGCGCGGCCCATGCCGCTCGTGCGCTACGGCTACAGCGCGCAGGGCGACCTCATCACCGTGCACGACCGCCACGGCGAACAGGTACGCCGCTTTGGCTGGCGCAACCACCTTATGGTCTTCCACCAGGAGCGCGACGGCCCGGAGCACCACTACACCTACGACCGCGACGAGCCAGGCGGCAAAGTGATCGAGCAGCGCAACCAGCAGGGCCTGGACTACCAGTTCGACTACCGGACACTGCCGGAAGCGGACGGCCAGCCGCGCCACGCCTGCCAGGTCAGCGACAGCCTGGGCCGCATGGAGAGCTACGTGTTTCAGGGCGAGGCAGGGCTGGCGCGCCTGGTCGAACACACACGGGCCGATGGCACCACCCTGCGGTACCACTACACCCCCTACGGGCACCTGAGCGCCATCACTGACCCCCTGGGGCGCACCGCGAGCCGGCTCATCAGCCCCACGGGCCAGTTGCTCGCCACCCAGGGGCCGGACGGCGCCCGCAGCACCCAAAGCCACGACGACGCCACGGGCCTGCTGCAAAGCGCCACCGACGCGGCCGGCCGCACCACCGGCTACCACTACGACGCGCACCACCGGCTTATCCGCGTTACCGGGCCAGACGGCAGCGAAGAACGCTTCGAGTACCCCGAGCCGGCCCTCGACCGGCTCAACGCCGACAAGCCCATCCGCATCACCGACGCCAGCGGCGGCGCCAAGCAACTGGCCTACACCCCGGCCGGGCAACTGGCCAGCTACACCGACTGCTCCGGCTACACCACCCACTACGAATACACCCGCTGGGGCCAGCCAGCGGCAACGACCAACGCGCTTGGCGAGCGCATGAGCTGGCAGTACAACGAGCGGGGCCAACTGCAGGCCATGCACCATGCCGATGGCAGCACGCAGCGCTACCAGTACGACGACCGGGGGCAGGTCAGCCAGGTCAGCCACGTGCCGGCCAACGGCGGTGCCTCCGCGCCAACCCCGGTCAGCCTGGAATACGACCAGTGGGGGCGCCTCACGCGCCGCAGCCACGCCGGCCACAGCCTGGCCTTCGCCTACGACAGCGCCGGGCGCCTTGCCCGGCTCACCAACGAAAACGACGAACACACCCACTTCGCCTGGGATGCCATGGACCGGCTCGTGCGCGAAACCGGCTTCGACGCCCGGGTGCAAAGCTACCGCTACGACGCGGCCGGGCAACTCAGCCAATCGAGCGACGGCTGGGCCGACGAGCAAGAGCAGCCCGAACACACCACCCGCTACGAATGGAACCGGGCCGGCCGGCTGGCCGCGCGGCACCTGCCGGCCACGGCCCTGGCCCCGGCACTGACCCACTGCTACCAATGGAGCGTAACGGGCGAGTTGCAGCAGGCCAGCGTCTGGAGCGCAAACAGCGCCCAGGCCAGCGGCAGTGGCAACAGCGACACCGGACGGCAATGGATGCGGAGCCAGGCGCTGATCGAGCGCGACGGCGCGGGCCGGGTGACAGGCGAGGTACAACGCCTGTTCAAGGCCCCGCAGGTGAGCAACGGCCATGTGTCCCCCGTGCCGCCCGACCCCGAAATCGAATTCGAGCACCGCATCCACCATCGGCTCGACGCGCTGGGCGCCCGCATCGCCAGCCAATTGCAGGGACTGGGCGAAGTCGGCTACCTGCTCTATGGTTCGGGCCACCTGCACGGCCTGCTGTGGGAAGACAACAGCCTTGTGGACTTCGAGCGCGATGCGCTGCACCGCGAAACCAAACGCCTGTGGAGCCAAGAGACAGGCATGCCGGCCTCCGCACAGCCGTTCACCCGCCAGCTCGAATGGGACGAGGCCGGGCGGATGCGGGCCATGCGGCTGGCGGGCCTGCCCGCGGCCATGCCGGCCGACATGCTGGATGCGCCCGCGCAAGCCGCCTATGCCGCCCGCCCGGTGCGCGCGCCGCAAGCGCTGATCGGTGCGCTCACCTCGCGCCACTACCACTACGACGGCCTGGGCCAGATGGTGGGCATGGAAACCCCGGCTGGCGCGAGCCGCTTTGGCTACGACGCGGCCGGGCGCCTCACCTCTGCCCAGCACCCGCAGGGCGGGCAGCAGCAATGGCGCTTCGACGCGGCGGGCAACCGCCTGCCGATCATCGCCGGGCAGGCACCCGAAGCCATCACCACGCCTACCGGCCAGCTCACCACCATCGACCGCCAGCGGGCCGAGGAACGCGCGCAGCACCAGGCCCGCTTCGCCACGCCGGGCGGCTCCCACCAGCCGGGCCAGGCCCAGCCGCACTGGATGGAGCCGCACTACAACGTGCTGCACGGCACCGACACCTCGGAGGGAGCGCCCGGCAACGCCGCCCTGTACTGGGCTGGCAACCGCGTGGGCAACTACAGCAACAGCGAGGATTCAGGCAGCGCAGGCGCGCGGCTGCACTACCGCTACGACAGCCGGGGCAACCGCACCGAAAGCGTGGACGAAGCCAGCGGCCGGCGCATGCTGTTGGCGTACGACGGAAGCAATCAACTGGTGCAGGTGACGGTGACGCAGGGCGACACCAACAGCACCGCGCGCTACAGCTACGACGCCTTTGGCAGACGGCTCGCGAAATACAGCAGGAATGCAGAAGGCAACTGGCAGGAGCAGGCGGACTACTACGGCTGGGACGGCGACCGGCTCATCCACACCGAGCGCCATGGCGCGGGCAAGGCCCAGCCCGAGATCATCCACACCGTCTACGAGCCGGGCAGCTTCACGCCGCTGCTGCAACTCAGGCGGCCTGCCGCTGTCGAAAAAGCCGCTCCCACGCTGGTGGAAACCATCATGGGGCACCTGCCACAGCCTATGGTGCGCGATATGCTGGAGCCGATGCTGCGCGACCTGGAGGCCACGGCACAGCAGCTCGCACAAAGCGCCGAGCGCATCGGCATGGCGCAGGATGCGCAGGAGCTGATGGCCAGCCAGTTTGCGCTGTTGCAGCAGGACCGGGCAGAGAGCCGGGCGCTGCGGGCCAAAGAGATCGAGGTACGGCACTACCTGTGCGACCACTTGGGCACGCCCCAGGCACTCGTTGACCAGCAAGGCGAGGTCGAGTGGGCTGCTGCGCTGGATGCCTGGGGCAATGTGCAGCAGGAGCACAATCCGAAGGGGCTTTACCAGCCGATACGGCTGCCGGGGCAGCACCAGGATGGGGATACGGGGCTGTTCTACAACCGGCACAGGTACTACGATCCGATGCTTGGGATATATATCAACCAAGACCCAATTGGTCTCAAAGGTGGATTAAATAATAGTGCTTACCCATGGAATCCAATGGAGGGATTTGATCCTCTTGGTCTGCAGGATTTTTCTAACTTCCCGGGAATGGGGGCTGGTACAACTCAAAGAGCATCTCAAATACAAGACCTGATACAAAAAGGCTACTCGCCAGAGCAGATTGATTCTATTATTTATCCCAAGCCGGAATCCATTTTAAGCCCATTTGAGGCTATGGGCGATTTCTACAAAAATTACACAGATATGAGGGACGCCAACACTATTGGGGGAGATAAATATTTCCACTGCAAAGCGAATTGCGAGGCCGCGAAGAGAGGGGCGAATGCCTCATGGATGGCATGCAAAATATCAAACTTGCGAGAGATAACCGACCAGAGAATCAAAGGAGATCCAAGAAGCGCTTCTATAGAGGATCAAGTGGCAAACCATCATGGACGCCAAGGTGCCAACTCCCCCCAATCTTGTGAGCAGGTTTGTGATAAATTTAGGCCGAATGGATTGCCTGGAAAATACTAGTCATGAAGAGAATTTTTATTCTGATAATTATATTATTTGCCATAGTTTCCTGCATTTACTTTTATGACTGGCTGAGGGTGGATAAATGTCTTGATCTGGGTGGTCGATGGAACCACGAGCTATCTCAGTGTGAGAATGGCTTATAAATCTCCGCTAAACCATCCGTTTGGGCTGCCGGGGAACTTGGGCGCGTCGATAAGACCGGTATGCTCACCCTCATGCCGGTGGAAACAATCATGGGGCACATGCCGCAGCTAATGGTGTGCGATGCGCTGGAGCCGATGCTGCGCGACCTCACTGCCCGGCTAGGCGGATCACGCAGAGCGCCGAGTGCATCGGCATGGCGCAGGACGCGCGAGCTAATCGCCAGCCAGTTCGCGCTATTGCAGCAGGGCCAGGTCGGCGGAGCTATAAAACGAGTTGGACGGCCTCCCGTCGCGGGTCAGTTCAGGCGGATTCCGGCCGTCTTGATGACCTTGCCCCAGCGTTCGTACTCACGCAACCAGTGCTCGCGCATCTCTGCGGGTGTGCTTGGCGTCGGCTCCAGCGACAACGCATCGAAGCGCGCCAGGACTGCTGGGGAACGCAGGGCCTCTTGCAGCGCCTGCGACCAAGCCTGCAGCGTGGCGTCGTCGGTGCCAGCGGGCGCGACCAGCCCCTGCCATCCATCGGCCTCGAATCCGTCCAGACCTTGCTCGGCCAGCGTCGGAACATAGGGGTACTGCTTTAGCCTTGTAGCACTGGCAACGCCCAGCGCATGCACCTTGCCTGCGGCAATCAGCGGTGCGCCGGTTGCGCTGTCGATGAACATGAAGGGAACCTGGCCACTCACCACATCGAGCAGCGCCGGCAGCCCGCCCTTGTACACCGCATGCGTGAGCTTCCAGCCCATGCGCTGCGCCATCAGCTCGGTGGCAAGATGGTGCGGCGTGCCCAGCCCCGGGCTGGCGTAGCTGGCCGGGCCATCCTGCCGGCGAATCCAGGTATCCAGTGCCTTGAAGTTGCGCGTGGGCATCTGGTTGCCCACGACCAGCAGCAATGGCAGCCGCGCCAGCAACCCCACAGGAGCAAAGTCCTGCTGCGCGTCGTAATTGAGCTTGCTGAACAAGTGCGGATTGGCGGCAAGCGAGGGAAACCCCGCCGAGAAGACCATGTCGCCACGCAGCTTCGCGCGTGCCACGTATTCAGCCGCGATGTTGGTGCCCGCACCCGGTTTGTTCGTGACGACCACCGGCCGCCCGAGCGCCTGCCCCCAGACCTCGCCTACGCTGCGGGCAACGGCATCGTTGCCCCCGCCAGGCGCGAAGCCGACAACCCACTCGATGGGCTTGCTGGCGGCTCGCGCCGAAGCTGCGAGCGCGAACGGTGCGCCGAATGCCAGGATGGCCTGGCTTGCGTGCCTGCGTTTCATGTCTCCCTCCTTTGGTTGCTGGAGCACCCGGTAGAACCTTCACCGACGTGCCCCTCCATGGTGGGAGACAGAGCCCATTAGGGCCATGAAATAAACCATCTAAGAAATATCCATGGCGTGGATATTCCCCGATTCAAAGGACGCAGGCTACGAAGCGCCAACCATCGGCCTACGCGGAGCTGGGCCGCGTGCGCCCATCCTGCAAGAACATCTCGGCCACGATGTCGCCGGCCCGTGTTGGTTGCCCCAGGAGCCGGCGAGCCCGGGCAAGGTATGCCTGCGCCACCTCGGGCGCCGCAGGCTTATGCGCAGGTGTCGGCGGTGCAGCCGGAGTTGCCTTGTGGGCAGGCGCATTAGCGGGGTCGGGGCTGGTAGGCTTCTTCGCTGCCCACAAGCGGAATTCCCCTGCCAGCATGCGCCGCACCAAGCCGAACAGATAGGCCACGGCATTGCGCACAGCACCCAACTGCACGCGGGCCTCCAACTCGTCCAGCACGTCTTGCTGGTGTTCACTTGGCAGACGCCGCAAGGCCATCTGCACATCGCGGTGCTGGTCGGGAGCCATCTTGTCCAGGCATGGCGGCAGCCGCAGCGGGGACGCCGATGTTGGTGAGTCGCTTTCTTGCGTGCTCGCGCGGTACGTACGTACTTCTTTTAAAGAATACTTATACGTACGTACTGGCGAATCAGCCTTCGATGTGATCGAACCCGTGTCGTCGCGGGCAACTAGCAAGGGTGCTTTCCCCTTTGATGGCGGCGGAGGCGGGTTGCTGGGATCGTCATCGTCCGCCAGCCCGCCCCGAGTGCGGGCCAAGGCAATCTGCTGGCGAAGTGGCGCGGGCAAGTCCCGATCCGCCGCCAGCTCATTCAAAACGCCGATCGCCACCGAGCGCACGACGTGATTGAGGTGCGAGACGGAGCGCTCCAGCAACTCGATGTACTCGGGGTCCGAGGCACACACCTCCGGGCACGATTGCGGCGTGTCATGCACGGCATAGAGCGTGTTCTGCACCTGGCCGGTGAGCGGGTCGCGGCGATACCCCGCCAGATGCACCCAGCGCGTCATGCGCAGCACGCAGACAGTGCGCGAAGCCGTCTCGTATGCCGCCCTCTGATTGCCCGCCTTGCAGGCCAGGAACGGGCGCATTTGCTCATAGTTGGGCAGGGCACTGGTGCCGTCTTCACCCACGCGGGCGCGGAAGACCATCCAGGCATTGCGCTCCAGCGGCGTCAGCCGCTCATCGAGCAGCAACGCAAGGGGGACGCTGACGTTGCCGGGTGAGCGAGGGTTGGCCGAGGCCCGCGAATCATTGGATGAAGGGTTGGTTTGGTCGAACATGTTCGGTCTCCATACGGTCCTGGCGAGATAGCCAGATGGGCCATATGTCAGCCGAAGCCTGCCTTCGTGTCGTCGAACAATCCGGCATGCGCCCGCCCGTATTTACGGACGAACAAGGGCGTGAAAAAAATGGGCTTCGCGGCTAGAATCAAGCACGTCTGGCCTCCATGAGAGACAGGGCCTGTCTCTTGGCCAGTAGTGACCGACGAATGGCAGCGAAAGATATCCACAGGACCCGCCCCCGCACGGTATCTAGTGTCTCCACTGTCATCCACAGTCGGCCACGAAGCGCTAGGGCATGAACGTATGTCCAAGTTTATGTCCAAGCGTCTAAAGCGAGCCTAAAAAATTGCTTTAAATTCAATTGGTTAGATAGCTTTCTCTTGCTTCTGTATCGGAAAGTAACGGCCGGCCCATAGGCCGGGCGTTCGCGGCGCGGCGCCTGCACAGCCCCCGCACCAACGCTGCCCGTACGCGGTGAACGGGATTCGGCATGCAGCGACAGCGATGCCGAAGGCCTGATGTCCGAGTCAGGCGCGACGGTCAAGGAGGACGTGAAAATCCCGCGGGGTACCCGCCCGATGCATCTGGAGCAACGGCGCGGCGCGCTTCACGCCAGGTGAATCGCTTTCTCGCGGGCATGCTGCCGTGAATGTCCGGCTTTCCCGTTCCTAGTCATCGTGGCCGTGGCCGTGACCGTGGCCACGGTCATGATCGTGGCCTCGGCCATGGTCATGATCGCCTTCATGGTCATGCCAGTCATCGCGGTCGCGGCCACGGTGGTGATCTTCCCATTCCCGGCGCTCCCAATACCGGCGACCGTCGTAATACCTTTCCCCGTACCAGCCGGGCGCGATAACCACCGGGGCCGGGGCCACCACGACAGGCGCCGGGATGCCAATGCTGATGCCGACGTCGACAGCGTGCGCGGCGCTCGAAAGCCCGATGCCAAGGGCGGCAAGCATGGATGCCAGGACGGGATACTTCATGGGTTGCTCCAAAAGAGGGATGCGACAAGCCGCAAGTACAGGTAACAGTTGGCTTGCGGTCGTGGCCGCCGGTTTGGCCGCGCAAGCGCAAGCGCCATCCTCTCCATTAGTGCGAAGCCCCGCCTTGCCGTTGACATGCCGGCCGCTGCAACGTGGAAATTGACCATTGTTTTTTTGGATGCGCGGATAGCCTGCTGCTGGATGTGTCTGTTCCGCCGCGCGGAAGCACGGCCGGGCCGACACTATCTGGCATGGCGTGGCGCGCACTTCCGAATCAAGGGCACAGCCCTTCGGATGCACTCCACGCCTGCGACGCCGCCGATCAGCACCCGCGCGAAGGACGCTCCGGTACGGCAGGGAGAACGGTGGGAAAACGCATTGGCATCAGGTGCGCCAATGGTAATGACGCGGGCGGCGATGCTGTACCGCACCATGCGGAGGGCGGCGGGCATGGTGAAAGATCGCGCGGATCGCGAATATGTACACCATCAGCACCATCAGCGCGGCAACGATCAGCGTGAGGGTTGTCATGGAAGCGCCTCCCTATTGAGACGGATACGCGGGATATGCGATGCCGGCTGGCGTCTGCTGCCTACCGGCCGTGACCGCCGCCGTGGCCGCCGCCATGGCCCTCGCCGCCGCGGCCTTCTCCGTGGCCCCCGCCGTGGCCGTGGCCTTCGCCGCGGCCCTCGCCGTGGCCGCCATGGTGTCCGCCGCGATGACCATCACCACCGAAGAAGAAGCCACCGCCATAGAAGCCGGGCCACCAGCCATAGTCGTAGTAGTAGGGATCGCCGGCGTAGTAGGGCTCGTAGGGGTAGTAGCCCAGGTCACCGGCCGAAGGCTGGTAAGGGTAATAGGGGGAATAGGGGGAATAGGCGTCGTAGGCGGGCTCGGTCACGCAGCCAGCCAGTGGCACGCACACTGCCGCGCAGATAGTGAGGGTTCGGATACGTGTGTTCATCGATGTACCCCGTCCGTCCAGACTATTAGACAGCAATGCCTGTACAGCATTCCCGCCGGGCCGATCCGCTCATCGCGCCAACGGGCAGGGAGGGCAGGGGACAAAAGGAAGCCCGCCGGATGGGCGGGCCGATGCGATGCGCGTTACCGCGCTCAGTGCCGATGGATCAGATGGTCGAACCAGGCGCGTACCGAGTGTTCCTGCGCCGACAGTAGCGTCGGATCCCTTTCGCGGAGCACCCAGACAACGAGCGCGCATAACGCCAGTCCGATGAGCAGGACGACTAGTGAGGCAACCATGGCAGCCTCCTGACAGAGTGGCCATATAAGCAGTGTAGGCCGCGCTACTGCCGGTCGCGAGACAGGCGATGAAAAGAAGCCCCCAATACGGAACAGAGGGGCTCGCGGCCCCTCGTGTTTCTTGCATCTCGTCCCTGGCCGGTTGCCTGGTCATCCGATCGGCCGGCGATCCGGTCGCCAGGGGTATCGGGCCTCAGGCATCGTGCGTCGGGACAGGGCTCATTGGCCGATCTGCTTGCTCACCGCGTTTTCCTGCTGGTTGACGGCACGCTGATCGGCACGGGTGATGTGGCCGCCATCGTGGCTTGCCATCGTGCGTTCTTCCTTGCGGATCTGGCGGTCTTCGCGATGCAGCCTGGCGGCCTGGCCGCGGGAGATTTCACCTTCCTTGACCTCGTTGTGGATGCGCTTGTCCTGATTGGCCAGGCGAGCGTTGACCTGCTCGCGGCGCGGATGGGTCTTGTCCCAGTGCGTCTCTGCGGCCATTGCACCGCCAGCCATGCCTGCGGCCAGAATGGCGACGGCCAGGCTTCCGATCAGTTTGCGCGAAGTGAACATAGTGAGCTCCCGTGTCTGTTAGTGCCCGGCAGGATTGGCCGCGCATGAGCCAGTAACGCCACCGGTTCGGGCGGCGATGACGACGAGCGGGGAGCGCTTTGTAACGATATGTTCGGCCGCGCCGGGCACTTTGGCGCGCCCGGATTCACACATGTAGTGCCGCAAGCACAGCGAGCACGCCACCGAGCGCGCCGATGCCATACGATGCGAACTGCAGCCACCTGCGCCGCGTCAGCAGCGTGATCGCCGCCATGGCGATGGCGACCTGCAGCGCCACCACCGACTGCGCCCAGCGGTGGTGATGGTGCACGGCTTGCTCGCTGGCCTGGTCCGCATCCCGTGCCGCCTGTTCCTGCGCCTCCGCCTTCTGGCGGACCTGCTCCTTCTCGGCGGCATAGCGCCGGGCTTCCCGCCTGGCCGCCTCGTGATCGACCCCGGGCAGTTGCGCCGTCAGTTCGGCGATCGCTTCCTTCTGTCCCTTGGCCTGGTAGTAAGCCCATTGATTGGCGGCTTCGGTCTTGTGGATGGCGGCTTCGTTCTTCAGCAGCAGCGCTTCGTTCTGCGTAGCGCCACCCTGGTAGCCGAACACCGCGCCGGCGGTCGACAGGATGGCTGTCATGACGGCGATCCTGCCGGCCAGGCGATCGGATTCCGCCGACTCCGCGGCATGGTCAAGTACGTCGTCGTGCACGCCGCGCACCTCGAACTCTTCGGACATCGCCGCGTCTCCCCCTCGGAAAAAGTGTCTTGTGGTCTTGCCTGCGTTCCACGGCGGCAGTCTCGCCGGGCTTTCGTTCAGCCCGCCTTGTATCCCGGCAGGCCGCTGGCCAGGCTGCTCTTTGCCAGCAACAGGCCGGCCTTCACGGCCGCCTGGAAGTTGGCCTGCAGATCCTCGATGGCGATGCCGCGGCGGAAAAAGTCCGCCCAGACAAACTCGGCGAACGCCGTCGGCGTCTTGTCGTAGCCGCCCGCGTCGCGCACGTAGCCGGCCAGGGATCGATAGGGATCGTCGAGCAGTTTCTCGAGATGGCCGGGGATAAGCGAGTAGACGTGCCGCACGCCTTGCTGATCGAGCGGGTGGACCCACAGGTGCTGGTCCATCTCCTTCCAGAAGGCCGCCATATCGCTGGCCGACAGGTCTGCCTCCACCGTGAAATAGCCGCTGGTGACGCCCGCCTCCAATGCGGCGCGCCCGAGATGATGGTGGTCGGTGATGAAGAGCTTTCCCCCCGGCCCCGTCACCGCCGGTATCGGATGGGCCTGCATGAACGCCTGCTGTTCCTTGGCGCTCAGCGAGGCGAGGTGCTTTTTCTTGTCCTGGACTTCGATCATGCCCACCGTGAGCTGGGTCGGGTGGAGGTCATGAATCAAGGCTTCTTGGATCTTCGGCATTTTGCTTCTCCATGCTTTCTTGCCCCGGCGCGCCCCGGGCGGCTTTCGGGCTGGTGCTTGCGTACTGCGGTGCTGCCGCTGATACCGGCCAGCCCGCTTTCCCGATCTTCGTACCAAGATTAGTACACATTCCGGGCTACGCTTTGGCTTGCGGCTTCCGCCCGCCGGGCGGCGTTGTCCTGATCTGCCAGGCTCCTATACTGGTCGTGTCGGTAGCGCGCGAAATCCGCACTCTCCACTGCTACGGGCAGGCCCGCACGGCAGCCTGCCCGCAAGCCATGATAAGCATGCCGTGCGGCAAGACAGGAATCGGGGCGCCGGATACCGTATCCGGCGCCAGGGCGAATGTGCGCGTGGCGCCATGATCGGCCCGGATTCCGGCAAGGAGAATGTCATGGCCAACGCTCAAGGACAACTCGTCTCCACCTTGAACCACCTGATCGAGGTGGGCAAGGACGGCGAACTCAGTTGCATGACCGGCGCTCGCGAGGTGCATAACCCCGAGATACGCGCCATCCTCACGGGCACGGCGGAAACCTGCCGCGCCTCGGTGCTGGAGCTCAAGGCGCTGGTGAGCGCGCTGGGGGCGGAGCCGCGCGACCGCGGCAGCATGGGCGGCTCGCTGCATCGCGGCTGGATGGAGGTGCTGCATATGATCGCGCCGCATAACGACGATGCCGTGCTGCAACTCTGCGAACGCGACGAGGAAACCGCCAGGCGGGAGTACCAGTCCGCGCTGACGAAGGAGATGCCCGCCGATGTGCGCGCCGTGGTGCAGCGCCAGTACGAAGGCATCCAGTGGCATCACGACCGCATCCACGCGATGCGCGGCATGCAGATCCACTAAGGCAAGCCCGCTTCGATACGCTGGCACAGGCGCCGCCCGAGGGCGGCGCCGGGGAACGGCCGGGCCATCCCCCTTTGCTTTTCCTTTTCCTATACCTTTGCCTTTGCCTTTACCTTTACCAGACGAACGGTATCAGCCGGTAGCGCACCCGCGCGGCGTACGCGGCGTAGCCATCGAGGCCACGCAGCAGTTCGCGGTCTTCCATCGCCGTGCGCAAGACGATGGCGCCGTCGAGCGCCAGCGATGCGGCAAGGCCGTACCACGAGCCGAGCACCAGTGCGTTGGCCGGCAGGAATACCAGCGCGGCGGCGTACAGCGGATGACGGATCACGGCGTAGGGGCCGCTTGAAATCACGCGATGCCCGCGCTCGGCCTGGATCCTGACAACGGGCGCCAGGAAGGTGTTTTCATGCAGTACGCGGTCGATCATGCGATACGACAGCAGCAGCAGCACGGCGCCCGCGCCTTGCAGCCACAGCGGCATCGCCGACCAGCGCAGCCGCACGGCATCCAGGCCCATCAGTACCAGCCAGGCGCACCACGCCACGCTCAGGGCCAGCATGAAGATCTTGTCCCAGAGCGGCTGGCCGGCCTGGAGCGGCATTTTCATGCGCTCGGCAAGCAGCGCGGGATCATGCCGCGCGAGGCGCAGGGTCGCCCATATCCCGCAGCCGAAAAACAGGATGAGGTAGGCCCAGCCGGCAGGCCAGCGCAGCGTGCCCGCACCGCCGAACAGCAGCCCCGCGAAAACCAGCGCCTCCACCCCCAGCGCGAACCACACCTTGATGCCCATGGGACCTGCCTCCTGGCCGTCCTGCCGCAACGATGAATCGCATGCTGCGGCATGCCAACCGCTACAATGGGCCGTTTCAGCGAACGAGCCCCTGCCATGACCGATTATCCGCGCTTTACCCTCAATCGCTCGCTCGTCGTGCTGGTGCCGCAGCAGCCCTTCTTCGAATGGATCATGGCGGTGGATACCGACCCGGTGCCCACGCTCACCCTCGAGCATGTACGCGAGGACCAGAGCGTGTTCCTGGTGCCGGACGAAGTCTCCACCTCGCCGGAAGCGGTGTTGTGGGTGGAACAGCGCTGGCGCGCGTTCTTCGAATTCATGCTCGGCGAGTGGTTCGACGAAAGCTTGTGGCCCGAAAAACTGACGCTGCAGCAATTCCGCGACTGGTTCACCGTGCAGCACCACTCGATGGTGTTCGACATGGCGCCCGATACCCCGGTCGAACACGAGGACTGGGAAGAGGAAGAGGACGAGGGCGATGCCGGCCTGCGGCACCTCCACTGAGACCGGCACCGCAAGCCCCGGTCCCGCCGCTTCGCCGCGGCGTGCCTGAAGTCCGCCCGATCGCCCTGAAAGTGCTCGAAACTGCCCACGCGAAATACCGTGCGGCACGCATCCCGGGCTGTGGACAAGTCTGTGGAGAAGACCGAACAACTCTGTGGGCAAAGCTGTGGGCAACTTTTCCGGCGCCGCCGCCGGGCCCCGGAAAGCGGCGCTGGCCTTGGCCACAGGCGGGCTGGCGGCCGGGCGGGCCAGCCCGGCCCACGGCACCGGCAACGCGGATCGCCCACGGGCGGCGGCCTATTTTTATCGCAGGAACCCCCCAATGCTGAACCGTACCCAACAGATCCTGATCGCCGGCGTCGCCGTGGCCGTCCTCGGCATGCTCTGGTTCACCGGCAACCATGAAGCGCAGCTGGACGACCCGGCTCCCGCCGACGCGGCGGCCCAGCCGGCCAGCATCGTGCGCGGCGTGCCCCGCAACGGTACGCTGGACCCGATCAGCATCGATCCGGCGCGCTCCATGGACGAGCTGCCGCAATACCAGGCCGACGCCCTCGTCGACGACTACCAGGCCAATCCGGGCGAGGCCGACGACCGTTACCGGGGCCGCTATTTCATCGTGGAAGGGGTAGCCAGCGGCGTGCGGCGCGAGGACAGCGACAAGGTCTTCCTCGATATCCGCACCAACAGCCCGAAACTGGCGGTGCGCGCCAGGCTGCTGCCGCAGCAGATCTGCGGGCCGGCCGGGCGCACCTGCGAAGTGGAAGCGCGCGCCACCATGGTCCGGCGCGGGCAGAAAGTCGCGGTCGAATGCACCGGCGCCGGCCAGATGGATGGCTCGCCCCTGCTGGAAGACTGCCTGGTGCGCGGCGGCGCCAACTGAGCAACCGAGGGCGCTG
The DNA here is from genome assembly GCF_057798855.1 of Cupriavidus sp. 96C5-1. Taxonomy (NCBI): domain Bacteria; kingdom Pseudomonadati; phylum Pseudomonadota; class Betaproteobacteria; order Burkholderiales; family Burkholderiaceae; genus Cupriavidus; species Cupriavidus sp. 96C5-1. The sequence continues at coordinate 48,635 of NZ_JBYOJU010000042.1, forward strand.
GCTTGCCCTCCTGCTTGTTGTGTATGGCCGTATATAGCCGAAACCGGGCCAGGCGCTACCGGCGGCGGCTTCCGGCGAGACTCCGAGCCCCGAAAACCCTGACTCCACACCGATATTTCGCATGCAGACCCTGCTCTCCGTACTGGCCCTGACCATCCTGATCGTCACCGTGGTGGGACTGGTGACGCCGCCCTTTATCAGCAACGCCTTCCTGAAAGGCCGCCCGGTGGGACGCCTGCAGATCCTGCTGGTGGGCGTGTTCCTTGCCGCCATCTGCCTGGTGGCGGTGGGCACGATGGCGAGCGGGGGGCCGGCGGCCCGCTGAGGGAAGGCAGCCGGACCAAGCCGGCAGGATGCGCCAAGACCAACGCAAAACGATGCCACGTGGCCCGTACCGGGCCTACTTTGTTGGCGATGCGCCAGCCAGCCGCCACAAGAAGCAAAGCCAACGGCTTTATCCTGCGCCACCGCACCGCAAAGCGCCTCCCAAACCTCTTGTAGGACACGTCCCACAGCAAGATCGGCGCCCAGTCGACATTGCGCGGCCCCGGCGCTGCGTATTCTTCCATCACGATACGAACAAACGTCAACGAGCGACATCGGGCCGGGCGTCCCGCCGGACGCAGTCCGCGCCGAACATCGAATCATGAAGGAATACCGCATTCCGGGCAGTATGGCCGCGCCCCAAGCCCTGGCACTGGCCAGCATCCTCGCCGTCACCCGCCGCGAGTGGCAGTTGGCTGGCGCCGGGCGGATTGGCAGCAATACAGTCCACCACGACGGCCGGAAAGCCGGCGCCCCCGGCTCCCGACCGCGGCAGCGCCGCCGCGACCAGCTTGCGCAGCGCGCCGCGCGCGCCTTCGAAGCCCAGATCATGGCGCTGCGCTGCCGTCAGGCATTCGTTGCCTGAGCCGGGCGCCGCGCTGCGCCGCGCAACCGCGGCCTGGGCCGCAAACGTGGTGTCCAAGGGAAATTCCCCCTCTGGCCAGCCTCCCGGCTGGCTTCTTTTTTTCCTGGCGCGGCGCCGCCGTGGGCCGAGCGCGCCGCCGGACCCGTTTCCCCGCTCTGTTCCACCGATTGCCGGCGCCGCGATGGCCCTAAAGTTGGCGGGCACGCCTGCCGGCGACAGGGTTCGACCCGCCAGGCGCGCCGCCACGGCACCCGCCGGGCAGGTCCGCCAGCGCCGGGGTGCGTTCGGCACCCTTGCAGCAGCGATCCAGGAGCATCATGAAAAAAGCATTGCTAGCCGCAGCCGCCAGCCTAGGCTTGCTGGCCACCGGCTGCGCCACTTACCAGTCCGTCGTTCCGGTCGACCGCGGCGACCGCATCGCCTCCATGCAGCCGGCCGACGGCACGCTGTTCTGCGTGATCAGCAACCCGGTCGGCAACGCCTACGTGGAAGCCTTGCGCGATTCGGTACAGCAGCGCGGCTTTGAGTTCAAGGCGCTGCCGCCCGGTTCCTCGGTCGCTTCATGCCCCTATACCGCCACTTTTGTCACGCAGCGGCTGTCATACTGGCGCGATTTCCTGGGCTCGGCGGAGATCATCGTTTATGTCAACGGCGAGCGCGCGGGCAAGGCGTACTACGATGCGCTGCGCAGTGCCGGCGGCCTCAACCTGAGCAACCTGGTGCCGCCGGAGATGAAGATCGAGGAACTGGTCGAGCAACTGCTGCCCGGCATGCGGCCGAAGTCCGCCACTGCCGGTGCCGGCGGCGCGGGAGCCGCTCCCGCCGCGCCCGTCTAGGCGCCGCACGCTCCCGCGAAGGCAGGACGCTAGGGACTGCCGCCGACCGGACGATCAGCCCACCAGCTGACCCAGCCGCACCACGGTCACGCCCGGGCGCAGCTGCCGCAGCGACGGCATCACCAGCACGCAGTCCGGATACGGCGTCACCACCGGCTCGCCGTCGCGCCAGCCGATCACGGTGCCGGCCTCGGCAAAGGTCTCCAGCCCGGTGTACGGACCGGCAAAGCGGAAATCCATGCTGCTGGCGACCACCGGCTCGGTCACGCGGACCACCCGCTGCGGATGCAGGGGCCACAGCCAGCCGGCGGGCACGTCGGCCTCGTCGATCACGCCGGCGTTGAGCAGGAAACGCGCGGTGCTGTCCTTCGCCACGCCCACGGCAGCGGCCTCCCAGTGCTGGCCGCACTCGATCAGCAAGGCGTTCTTCGGGCTGGCGGGATCGCCGAAGCCTTCGTAGTCGCGCATGCGGCGGCCTTCGGGATGGCCTTCATCGACGATCACATTGGCCGGCGCGCCCACGGCGCGTGCCAGCGCGATACCCTTGTCGAGCGGGCCGGACACGATCAGCGGCAGGCTCTTCTCATGCATGGAGTGCAGGTCGAGCAACAGGTCCACGGTGTCGATGAGCGGGCGCATGGCGCGGGCGCGGCGCAGCTCGGACGAATCGCGGCTGCCGTCGTCGAGCACGGCCGCGGTCCACACGCGGTTGAAATCCTGGTCCACGTAGCGTGAGGCATCCGGGCGGGTGGGGTCGAAGGCGTGATACGCGTCGACGTTGGCAAAGGCCAGCGTCAGGCTGCCGCGGCGCGGGCGCAGGCCGAGGTCCAGCAGCGCCTTGACGGTGATGGCGCCGCACACCTCGTTGCCATGGGTGAGCGCATTGACCATCACGTGGGGGCCCGGCACGCCGCTGTCGAAAGTGTGGACGTAAGGCACGCCGCCGGTGCCGGCGGCGTAGGGGCGGATATCGGGGAACGCGACTTCAACCGGGTAGGCGTCGAAGCTGGGGGCAGTGGGGATCATGGCTGTGGGTCGGCAAGGTTGCCGCTGGTATCAGGTATATCGGGTATCGGGGATGGTGCCAGGCGGCGGCCGCGGCCGTGGCGACGATCGTGCATGCGGGCGCCGCCGCTTGCGACAAGCAAATGGTACGCCTGCCCGGCCCGCGCGGGCCGGGCCGCCCCCGACGGCTTATTCGTGGATGCCCGCGGTCTGCACGATGCTCTTGTACTTCGCTGTTTCGCGCTTGATGAACGCGCCGAACTGGCCCGGGCCGCCGGGCGCGACTTCCACGCCGGCCTCGGCCAGCTTCTTCTTCACGTCGGGCATGGCCAGCACGGCCTGCATCTCGGTATTGAGTCGCTCGGTCACGGCGCGCGGCGTGCTGGCGGGCGCCATCAGGCCGAACCACACGCCCATGTCGACGCCCTTGAGCGCGCTGCTTTCCGCCAGCGCGGGCACATGGGGCGCCACCTGGGAGCGGCGCGCCTCGGTCACGCCGTAGGCCTTGACCCGGCCCGCCTGGATATGGGGCAGGGCCGACGACAGCACCATCACGGCGAGGTCGATCTGCCCGCCGAGCAGGTCGGTCGCCATGGCCGACGCCCCCTTATAGGGCACATGGGTGATATTGACCTTGCCCTGCTGCTTGATCAGTTCGCCGGCCAGGTTGAGCGGCGTACCCACGCCGGACGAGGCGTAGGCAAGCTTGCCCGGCTGCGCCTTGGCCAGCGCGATCAGCTCGTCGGCATTCTTTGCCGGCAGCGCGCTCTTGCCCACCAGCACCATCGGCTGGGTGCCGACGAAGGTGATCGGCGCCAGGTCGCGCTCGCCGTCGTAGCGCACGGCGGGATTGGTCAGCCGCGCGATCGAGACTTCGCTGCCCGAGCCCATCAGCAGCGTGTAGCCATCGGCTTCGGCCTTGACCACCTTGGCCGCGCCGATGGTGCCGCCCGCGCCGCCGAGGTTTTCGATCACCACGCTCTGGCCCAGGCGCTTGCCCAGCTCCGGCGCGATGGTGCGCGCCACCAGGTCGACGCTGCCGCCGGCGGTGTAGCCCACCACCAGCGAAATCGGCTTGTTCGGCCAGGCCGAGGCACTGGCGTTGCCGGCGGCGCCGGCCAGCATGATGAAGGACGCGGCAGCAGCCGCACGCAGCAATTTGTTCATGGCGGGTCTCTCTCCTTTGGCTTTGCGGATCCGTTATCTGACGGATATCCGACGGATAAGCGGCGATCTTAGAGAGCGTGCGGCTGCAACAACGTGCGGCTTTGGCAACGGCGCTTGCCGTTTTGGCAAGGGGCGGGCGCGGCAGGCAGGCGGCGGCTAGGCGACCGCGGCGCGCCAGAAGGCTTCGTCCAGCGGCCGCATGGGCGCGCGCGGGCGGTAGAGCAGGATCTGCATCGCCAGGTCGGTCTCGCCGCCCGCTTCCAGCCCGACGCGCACCAGCCGCCCGGCGTGAAGGTCGTCGGCGATCAGCCGCGCCGGCAGCCAGGCGATGCCCATGCGCTGGCGCACCATCTCGTGCACCGACTCGGCCAGGTCGCTGATGGCGATCACGTCGAGCCGGCTGGCCAGGCGCCGCCGCGCGATTTCCTGGTTGACCATGCGGCCCAGCGTCAGCGTTTCGGCATAGGCGATCATCGGCACCGGCGCGCGGCCGCGTGCCTGCAGCTTGTACAACGGCCCGCCGCCGTCCGCCGCGGCGCTCACGCAGACCAGCCGCTCCTCGCCCACCAGGTGGACCCGGTAGCGCGCGTCGTCGAGCGTCACCGGCTGTTCGGGCGCGTTGTAGCAGAGCAGGAAATCGGCGTCGCCCTCGGTGAACATCACCATCGCGTCATGCGTGGGAAAGGTGGACAGCCGCGTGCGGAATCCCGCCGCCACCGGGTCGTTGCGCAGCTGCTGGCGCAGGTTGGCCAGCCACGCCGGCACCATCGAGCGCGCCAGCGTCTTGCCGGTGGCGATCACCACGGTGCTGGCATCGGCCCGATGCGCCGCGCGCAGCGACAGGCGCGCCTCGTCCAGCGTGCGCAGCGCGCTCTGGGCCGCTTCCAGGAATTGCTTGCCCTCCCTGGTCAGGCGCACCGGAAACACGCTGCGGTCGATCAGCGGGGCGCCGGCCCATACTTCCAGCGCCTGCATGCGGCGGCCGAAGGCGGGCGGCGTGACGTTGCGCAGCTCCGCCGCGCGCGCGAGGCTGCCGGCCTGTGCCAGGCACACAAAATCCTCGAGCCAGCGGATATGCATCGGAACGCGCGCGCAGGGGCGCAGTGAAGTTGAGGGGAAGGCGCCGCCCAGCGGCGGCGCTGGCGATGATTGTAGCCCTACCGGCCCGGCGCCCCGGCCCCGGGGGGATGGCGCACGGCGGCCGCGCGAGTCGGGTAGAATTTTTGCCATGGCCCTCTTCAAGCGCAGCGCTGCGCCCACCTCTCCGCCCCCCGCGCAGGATGCCGCCGCCGGCAACGGCGCGCCGCCCGAATACACCATCGACGAGCTCGCGCGCGCGGCCGGCACCACGGTGCGCAATGTGCGCTCCTACCAGGACCGCGGCCTGATCGATCCGCCCGAGCGGCGCGGCCGGGTAGGCATCTACACGCAGACGCACCTGGGCCGGCTGCGGCTGATCAACCACCTGCTGGCGCGCGGCTATACGCTTGGCAATATTCAGGAACTGCTCAAGGCCATCGTCGAGGGCCACGACCTGCGCTCCATCCTCGGGCTGGAGACGGCCATCAGCAGCCCGTGGACGGACGAGCAGCCGCGGCACTACTCCTACCTGTCGCTGGCCAGGCTGTTCGGCCGCGCGGTATCGCGCCCGGCGCTGGCCAAGGCGATCTCGCTCGGCCTGCTGGAGCCGGACGGCATGGGTTATCTCGCGCGCAGCCCGCGCACGCTGGCCGCCGGCGCCGAGATCGCGCGGGCGGGCTTTCCGCTGGAGGACGTGCTGTCCATCATCGAGCATGCGCGCGGGCATTTCGAGGCGGTATCGGACCGGATCGTGGCAATGGTGGTGCGCGAACTGGACCGCTTCGGCGAAGGCAGGCTGCCGCCGCCGCAGGACGTGCCGCGGCTGGTGGACATCCTGTGGCGCATCCGCCCGCTTGCCATGGTGGCGGTGGAGGCGGAGATGAAGCGGGCGCTGGAGCAGTCTGCCAACAAATACCTGGGCAACCGCGTGGCGGCGATCATCGAGCACCTGCATGACGAGCCGGCGGGCGAGGGCGGCAAGCCGACGCGCGCATCCGGGAAGTCCAAGCGCTGAGCAGTCAGGCCTTTGACTTGAACACCCAGGCCTACAACGCCACCATCGAGAAATCCCCCTTCCTCATCCCGCAATCCGGACACCTCCAGTCCTCCGGCACTGCCGCCCAGGCCGTCCCCGCCGCGATACCGTGCTCCGGCATGCCGGCCGCCTCGTCATAGACCAGCCCGCAGATCTCGCATTGCCACACCGTCATGCCGCGGCCCTCACCGAAGGCGCGCGGCTGGAGACGCCGGCACGCGCGGCATTCGCCTCGATCTCGGCGATCAGCGGCTCGATGCGCGCGAGCTGCGCGCGGTTGTCGTGATCCCACGGATGAAAACCCGGGCGGAAGTAATCGAACCACGCCGGCATCATCCTGCGCAGCACGCCGGGCCTGCCCCACAGGAACTTCGCCGCGCCCAGGAAGCCACCCAGCTTGTTGCGGCATTCGCGGTCGGCCATCACCAGCCGGATATGGAATACGAACACCATCGCCCAGAACGTCGCCGTGGTGGTGAGCATGGTGAAGGCCCGCAACAGGTAGCGCGAGAGCCCGGGCTTCATCACCGTGTTCCACACATCGTAGGCCACCCCCTTGTGCTCGGTTTCCTCCAGTGCGTGCCAGATCCACACCTGGTGATAGCCCGGCTCGGAGCCCCCCATCTGCTCGGGGTCGGCCAGCAGGCCGCCGGCGAGCATGGCGGTGTAGTGCTCCAGCGCGATGGTGTGCGCGAGCTGCCACGACCTGGGCAGGATCCTGCGCATGAGATTGAGCACCCTGGCCACGAAGCGGTCGAGCGGCGCGGCAGGCAGGCCGGCGTCGTTCATCAGCTTGTTGTAGAGGATATGCTCGCGCGTGTGCATCGCTTCCTGGCCGATGAAGCCGGCGATGGCGCGCTTGAGTTCGGGGTCGGCGACGTCGTCGCGATAGGCGCGCACGCTATCGATGAAGAAACGCTCGCCGGCCGGGAAGAAGATCGATAGCGCGTTGACGAAGTGGGTGACGTGGCGGCCCCGTACATGCCAGTCGCCGATGCGGCTGGCCGGTAAATGGGGATGCACATCGCGTCGGACTGGCATCATGATGATGGCTCCTGTCGATTCGTTGAATACGTCTGGCGTGGCGCCTTGCGGCAATGTCGCTATGCCGCTTCAGCGCCCGTCGAGAAAAGGCAGCAGGTCCGCCGCCACGCGCTGCGGGTCTTCTTCCATCGGGATATGGCCCAGGCCCGCGTAGCGCTGCAGGCGTGCGCCCGGAATGCGCTCGGCAAAGGCCTGCGCGTGCGCGGGCGGAATCCAGCGGTCGCGCTCGCCCCACAGCACCAGCGTGGGCGCGCGGATACCGCCGAGCATCCCGGTGTCGAGCGCGTCGAAATCCAGCTTCGGCACCATGCGGCCGACGGCCTCGCGGCTGCCCTCGGCGTAGAAGAAGTCGACGTAGCGGCGGAAGGTGGCCTCGTCCACGCGCGCGGCATCGCCATAGACGTCGCGCGTGGCGGCGCGGATCACGAACTCCGGCAGCATCCACGGCGCCGACCAGCGCACCGGCGCGTGGTTGAACAGCGCGATATAGCGCGGCAGCTGCATCGGGAAGCCGGCGGCGTCGATCAGCACCAGCTTGCCGACGCGGCCGGGATGGCGCGCCGCCATGTCCCAGGCGATCAGGCCGCCGAGCGAGTTGCCGATCACGCTGGCGCGCTGCAGGCAGACGGCGTCGCAGAAGCCATCGATGAAACGGCGATAGGCGTCGACGTCCATGGTGGCGATGCGCCGGTGCGCATCGCGCAGCGGCCCGGTCAGGCCGAAGGGCGGCAGGTCCACGCGCAGCACGCGGTAGCGCTGCGTCAGCGCCGGCATCAGTCCCTGCCAGGTATGCAGCGAGGCGCCGAAGCCGTGGATCAGCAGCAGCGGCTCGGCATCGGGCGCGCCTTCGTCGGTGTAGTGCACCAGCGTGCCCATCACCTGCACCCAGCGCGAGCCCGGCAGCGCGTGGCGGCGTGCCAGCGTTTCGCGCGACAGGCTGAACAGCCCGACGCGGCCCTGGCCGAACCAGCGCGTGAACGCGCCCGGCGGCTGTAGCAGGCGGCTGTCCGCCGGCATGGCGGCGCGGTTCATTGCGCGTCTCCGCGGCCCGCGGTCTTCGCCGCCGGCGCGCCCGTGCCGGCGGGCTTGCCGAGCGGCCCTTTGCGGCGCGCGTCGAATACCACCAGCGCCTGGTAAGCGGCGGGCAGCACCCGCGCCATCATGTCGGCGGCCACCGCGTCGGGCCCGATCAGCACGCGGCGGCGGTTGTGGCGCACGCCATCGAGGATCACGCGCGCGGCCCTGTCCGCCGTGGTGATGAAGTACTTCTCGAAATCCTCGCGCCCTTGCTGCTCGTCGTGCACCAGGAAGCCGGCGACGTTGGGCGCAATGCGGCTGGCCTGGGCGATATTGGTCTTGATGCCGCCCGGCAGCACGCAGGTGGCCGACACGCCGCAGGCGAGCATGTCCAGCTCCTGGCGCAGGGATTCGGTGAAGCCGCGCACCGCGTACTTGCTGGCGTTATAGCCGCTCATGCCGGGCTGGGCGAACAGGCCGAAGACGCTCGAGGTATTGATCACGTGGCCCTCGCCACTGGCCTTCAGGTAGGGCAGGAAGGCCTTGGTGCCATGCACCACGCCCCAGAAGTTGATACCCATGATCCATTCGAGATCCTCGTAGCTCATGCCTTCGATGGTGCTCGACAGCGCCACGCCGGCATTGTTGAAGATCAGGTTGACGCGGCCGTGCGCGCGCGCCGACTCCTCGGCCCAGGCATACATGGCGGCACGGTTGGCCACATCCACGCAGTGCTGGGTAAAGGCCAGGCCCGGCGCCACCCGCATGAGCTCGGCCACGGTCTGCGCCAGGCCTTTTTCATTGCGGTCGGACAGCGCCAGCCGGCAGCCATCGCACGCCAGCGCGAGCGCGAGCGCGCGGCCCATGCCCGAACCGGCGCCGGTGATGGCGGCCACCTTGTCTTTGAAGTGCTTCATGCCGGGGTCTCCTCGGGTGTGTCTTGCTTGCGTTTTGTGCGTTGTGCTTGCGGGCTGCCGCGCATGGGGCTCATGCCTTCATGGCCTGCCCGGCGCTGCTGGTTTCGCCCGCCTGCGCGGCAGGCGCAGTGCGCATCAGCGGGCGCGTCTCGTAATCCGCCAGCCGGAAGCGCGCGGTGGCGCGGCGGAACTGCCAGGTGAAGCCCGGCCACAGCGTGGTGTTCTTGCCGCTCTTCGGGTCGAGATACCAGCTCACGCAGCCGCCCTCCGACCACACGGCGCGCGCCAGCCTGCGCTGCAGCCCGGCGTTGTAGTCGCGCTGCGCGGGCGGGCGCACGCCGATGGCTTGCACGCCGTGCTCGCCCATGGCCTTGAGCGCGCCGAGGATGTAGTTCACCTGCGACTCGATCATGAACACCATCGAGCTGTGCCCCAGGCCGGTGTTGGGGCCGACCACCAGGAACAGGTTGGGGAAGCCGGCCACGGTGGTGCCAAGATAGGCCTCGGCGCCGTCGCGCCAGGCATCGAGCAGGTCGGTGCCGCGCTGGCCCAGGATGGCGCCGCGCGGGATCGGGTCGGTGGCGTGGAAGCCGGTGCCGAAGATGATGCAGTCGGCCTCGCGGCGGCTGCCGTCGCGCATCACGATGGCGTCTGCCTCGATGCGGTCGATGCCGGCGGTGACCACATCCACATTGGCGCGCGCCAGCGCCGGGAAGTAGTCGTTGGAGATCAGCACGCGCTTGCAGCCGATGGTGTAGTCCGGCGTGACGGTGGCACGCAACGCGGGATCGGCGATCTGCTGCCTGATATGGCGGCGCGCGATGCGCTCCACCATCTTCATCAGCCCGGGATGCACCACGAAGCCGAGCACGCGCGACTCCAGCGTCCAGTAGATGCCGGTGCGCAGCAGCTTCTGCGCAAAGGGCAAGCGGCGGAACAGCCAGCGCTCGGCGGCGGACACCCGGCGGTCGGGCTTGGGCATGATCCACGGCGGCGTGCGCTGGAACAGGTCCAGGTGCGCCACCTGCGGCGCGATCTGCGGCACGAACTGGATGGCGCTCGCGCCCGTGCCGATCACCGCCACGCGCTTGCCCGCCAGCGCATAGCCGTGGTTCCAGTGCTGCGAGTGAAACGCCTCGCCGCGGAACCGGTCCAGGCCCGGGATATCGGGATAGGCGGGCCGGCTCAGGCCGCCCATGCCGGACACCAGCACCCGTGCCCGCACGCGCTTGCCATCGGCCATCTCGAGCTGCCAGGTGCCGCCGGCCTCGTCCCACGCCGCGCGGCGCAGTTCATGGTTCAGGCGCAGGTGGGGGCGCAGGCGGAACTGGTCGGTGCAGCGTTCCAGGTAAGCGCGGATCTCCGGTTGCGGCGAGAACATGCGCGACCAGTCCGGGTTGGGCGCGAAGGAGAAGGAGTACAGGTGCGACTGCACATCGCAGGCGCAGCCCGGATAGTGATTGTCGCGCCAGGTGCCGCCGACCGCGGCGGCCTTCTCGAAAATCGCGAAGTCATGCCGCCCGGATTGCTTGAGCCGGATCGCCATGGCCAGCCCGGCGAAACCAGTGCCGATGATGGCGATATCGCAATGCTCGGCCGGGCCGGGGCCTTGGAGAAAGGGCACGGCTGTGGATAACTCGGGTGGCAGGTCCGCAGGGGCGTTCATGGGCTGTCTCTCGTGCCGCTGGCGGGTACGGCGGGATGCCGCACCGCGTCGCAACATCATTTATTGTGACATTGGTGGATGTCATCGTAGGCAGCCGAAGGCCCGGGGTCAATACGCGATTTGGAATACCAACTCTAATTTTTGGCAGATTTTAGCGATGTTTTGACCGCATTAAACGCAAGAAAAACAGCGTTTGGCGCACTGGGCGGCGTACCCACCGCTGCGTTTGAAACCGCGCACCGCGCAGTGCGGGGGTCACGAAACGATCCGCAGGGGGCAAGGAAATCAGCCGCGAGCGCCACCGAGCAGGCGCCGGCGCCAGGCGTTGGGGGTTTCCTGGGTCCAGCGTTTGAATGCGTGGCTGAACGCGCTTTGCTCCGAAAAGCCCAGCAACATGGCCAGTTGCGCCAGGCTGATGGCGGGGTCCGCAAGATAGTGCTCGGCTTTCAGGCGGCGCACGCCGTCGACCAGCGCGGAGTAGCTCAGCCCTTGCGCCTGCAGCCGGCGCTGCAGCGTGCGCACCGGCAGCCGCAGATGCGCCGCCACCGCGGCGATCGGCACCTCGCCCCGGTGCAGCGCGCCGCCGATGAAGGCGCGCGCCTGCGCGATCTCCCCGGTGCCGCCCGCCTCCAGCGCGCGCAGCTGGGCCTGGGCGATGCGCGCCATCTGCGCCTGCATCTGCGCATCGGCCTGCATCGACGGGCGCGCCAGCAGGGCGGGGGCGATGTGCATGGCATGGCGAGGCGCGTTGAACACGACCGGGCAACCGAACACCTGTGCGTAATCGTCGGCATGGCCGCCCGGCGGCGGCGCGTGGGGAAACTCGATGCGCTCGGCAAAGTGGCCATCGCCCAGCAGCCACCGCGCGAAACAGATCCACGTGGCCATATGCAACTCGTGCGCGTGGCGCGAAAGCGGGCCATGCAGTGCCTCCCACGTCATCCACGCGCCCTGCGCCGTTTCATGCAGGCGGGTGCGGCCGATGTCGTTGGCTAGCACCTCGTAGCGGATGCCTTGCAGGATGGCCTCGCGCACGGTGGGCGTGGTCAGCACCACATAGCCCATCTCCGCATAGTGGCGCGGCCGGAACTGCGCGCCCGCGTGCAGGCCCGCCAGCGCATCGCCGGCCGCATGGGCAAGGCCGTCGAGCAAGGCCAGGTAGCTGGCCGCGCGCACACGCGCGGCAGGGCCGCCGGCGCCGTCGAGCAAGGCGGGATCCAGCCCGGCCATCGCCAGCTGGTCGGCCGGCGCAATGCCGGCGGCTTCGCCGTAGTCGAGCACGGTACGCAGATACGGCAGCGACACGGTGCCGCCCGTCTCAGCGAAACAGGAAGCGGGAGCGATGGCGGTGATGGCGGCTGCGCTGGCCGCCGCATTGGCGCGTGGCATCAAATCGCTGTCATGCGGGATCAAGACCGGGGAACGATCTTTGTCCAAACTGAGGCGAGCGTCAATGCGGGCTGTCCCGCAAATGCAAGGTCCGAAGCGCCGGACGAAGCTGACCGGATGCGCCAAAGCCGTCCGAAATGACGACGGTGCTGCCCCCCTCCCACAAGCAGGAGAGGGCAGCAAACCAAACCACCGAAGACCGGAGACGCCATGCCCATCCCGCCCACCGAGCCGCCCGACGCCGCCGCGCTATCGCGTCGCGGCTTTCTCAGGATCGGCTTCGGCCTGTCCGCCGCGATCGCCTGCGCCGGGCTGATCCCGGCCTTGTCCGGCTGCTCGCCCGCGCGCAAGCAGCCGGCGGCCGGCATGCGCTTCCTGCGCGAGACCGACGTGGCGCTGTTCACCGCGCTGCTGCCGGCCGTGGTGGCCGAACTCGCCGTCCGCGACGCCGCCACGCGCCAGTTGCACCTCGAGCAGGCCCTGGGCAACGTCGACGCCACCTGTGCCGCCATGGAGGCCAACGCGCGCGCGGAACTGCGCAAGCTGCTCGACCTGCTCGCCATCGGGCCGCTGCGCCGGGTCCTGGGCGGCGTGGGCCAGGACTGGCGCCAGACGGATCCCGCGCAGGCCCGCCACTTTCTCGCGCGCTGGCGCGCCAGCCGTTTCGCCACCTTGAATGCCGGTGCCGTGGTGCTGGTCAAGCTCTGCAGCGTGGGCTACTACCTGCTGCCGGCGGCATGGCCGGGCAGCGGCTATCCCGGCCCCAATCCCGCGGTCTACCGCGCCCTGCACGCCAACGCCTCATCCGCCTCACAGCACGCCTGACATCATGGCCATCCCCGATATCTACAGCGCCGGCATCGCGTCCGGCTGGAAAGTCGTCGACGGCGCCGCGCTTACCGCGCCGCTTGCACTCGACGCCGACGTGGTCATTGCCGGCAGCGGCGCCGGCGGCGGCGTCGCCGCCGAGGTCCTGAGCGAGGCCGGCCTGCGCGTGGTGCTGCTGGAGGAGGGCGCGCTACGCACCGCCGACAGCTTCAAGGACATGGACGAAGGCCGCGCCTACCGCGAGCTATACCAGGAGGGCGCGGCGCGGGCCACCGCCGATGGCGCCATCGCCATCCTGCAGGGACGCGCCGTGGGCGGCAGCACCACCGTGAACTGGTCGTCGAGTTTTCGCACGCCCGGGCCCACGCTGGCGCACTGGGCCGGGCACCATGCGGTGAGCGGCCACGGCGCGCAGGACATGGCGCCGTGGTTCGAGCGCATGGAGGCACGGCTGTCGGTGGCGCCGTGGGGCATGCCGCCCAACCACAACAACGATGTGCTCAAGCGCGGCTGCGACAAGCTGGGCTGGGAGTCGCACGTGATCCCGCGCAATGTGAAAGGCTGCTGGAACTCCGGCTATTGCGGGCTGGGCTGCCCGGTCAACGCCAAGCAGTCGATGCTGGTGTCGACCATTCCCGCGGCGCTGGCCAAAGGCGCCACGCTGGTCCATCGCGTGCGGGTGCGGGCACTGGAACACGATGGAAAATCCGTGACGGTGCTCTCCGGCGAAGCCCTCGGCGCCGACGGCCGCACACCCTCCGGCATTGCCGTCACCGTACGCGCGCGTCACTACGTGGCCGCCGGCGGCGCCATCAACACGCCAGCCCTGTTGCTGCGCTCACGCGCGCCGGACCCATATCAGCGGCTGGGCCTGCGCACCTTCATCCATCCGGTGAACCTCAGCATCGCCGTCATGCCCGAGCAGGTGGACCCGTACTATGGTGCGCCGCAATCGATCGCCTCGGATCACTTCCAGTGGAAGGATGGCGCCACCGGTGCGATGGGCTACAAGCTGGAAGTGCCGCCGCTGTTCCCCGGCATCAGCGCCGGCGTGTTCAACCAGGTGGGCGACGCACTGCGCGCCGACATGGCCGCGTTGCCGCACACCAACGCCATGCTGGCGCTGCTGCGCGACGGCTTCGTGCCGCAGAGCGAAGGCGGGCGCGTGCGCATCGCCGGCGACGGCAGCCCGGTGCTCGACTACGACATGAGCGACTACGTATGGGACGGCGTGCGCCGCGCCTGGCTGAGCATGGCCGAGGCGCAGTTCGCCGCCGGCGCCCTGAAGGTGCGGCCGGCCCATCTCGACGCGCCTTACTACGACAGCTGGGCGCAGGCCCGGCAGGGCATCGCCGCCTTGCCGCTGGCCAAGTTCCGCGCGGCGCTGTTCACCGCGCACCTGATGGGCGGCTGCGGCATGAGCGACCAGCCCCAGGGCGGCGTGGTGGACAGCCATGGCCGGCATCACCAGTTGGGCAACCTGTCGGTGCTGGACGGCTCGGTGTTTCCCACCAGCATCGGTGCGAATCCGCAACTGTCCGTCTTCGCACTGACGGCGCAGAACGCCCACGCGCTTGCCGCTGAGCTGGCCCGGTGAGCGCCGGCGGCAGTACGGCGCGAGTGCATGCGCGCCGTGCGCGCACCCCCTGCTTGAGTGGGGGAGAACAAAGCGATCTGCCGCGCGCCGCGCAAATGCACAATGCACATTGCACAACGCAAAGGAATTAGAGTCTTCTCTCCAAAATTGCACTTGTGAAACGCCCACAGCGCTCGCTAGGCTCCCTACAGCTGTTTCAAGCATCCGTTTGCCGTCAGAGCATGGAGCGGGACAGTGGCAGGATTGGCAAGGGGTCCACTGCATGACAATACGAGACACGCCCCCTATGAAGACCGGGAAAGGCACGGCAGGAGACACCAAGGCCCGTATTCTCGACGCAACCGAGCGCTTGTTTATCGAGGTTGGCTATGAAGCCACCTCGCTGCGGCAAGTGACATCTCGCGCGATCGTCAATCTGGCCGCGGTCAACTATCACTTCCGCAGCAAGGAAATCATGATGCAGGCGGTCCTGGGCCGCCGGCTGGACCCGCTCAATACGCGGCGCCTTGCACTGCTCGACGCCTGCGAGGCCCGCTGGCCGGGCAAGGAAATCCGCTGCGAACACGTCATGGGCGCGCTGTTCGTGCCCGCACTGCAGATGGCGCGCGAGCCCGAGGCCGGCGGCCCGTCGTTCCTGCGGCTGCTGGGGCGCGTGTATTCGGACACCTCCCCCTTTATCCAGTCCTACCTGCTTGGGCACTATGCGCCGGTGTTCGGCCGCTTCTCCGACGCCTTCGCCCGCGCCCTGCCGGAGATCCCGCCGCAGGAACTGGGATGGCGCCTGAACTTCGCGCTCAAGGCGGTGGCCGGCGTGCTGGCCGGCGATGAACTCGGCAACCTGCTGCCGGCGTTCACGCAGGGCAAGGACCTGAGCGACGCGCATGTGCTCGCACAGTTGAGCGCCATGGTGGTGGCCGCGCTGAAGGCACCCGTGCCTGCCAGCCAGCAGCTCTGCGCGCTGCAGGACGTGTATCAGATCGGCGAAAACCAGCACGCCATGGCACGCGCACAGCAGGCCGCGTTGAGCGCATTGGTGGCGGAGCAGGCGCTGCGCGCCGACACCCAGGCCGCTGCCGCCCGCAGGAACCGCCGGGCGGCCCGCAATGAGGACGCCACGCGCGCCGCGGTCGCCAGCATGGCGGTGCGAGGCGCGCGCGAGCACCCCATCGTCTTCCCGAGCAATCCGCTCGACGACTGGATGCGCACCCGCTCCAGAACCTAGGGGCGCGGCAGCGCCGGCCGACCCGCCGGCGCAAGCCGAGCCGCGCTCATCCGCTGCCCGAGCCGCGTAGCCACGTCGCCACGCTATCCGCACGATCCGCGCTTGGCGGGCCGTAGGCGAACCGCGCCCAGGCAACCTGCTTCGTTGACCACACGCGTGCGTCCCGCGCACGCGCATGGCCCGCTGTCGCCTGCGTTCCGGCAAGCCAGCGCCATCACAGGAGACCTTGACCGTGAAGCCTTCGCACGCCGATGCACCGAGCGCATCCCGCACCAGAGCGCCATCCCCCTTGCTGCGCCTGCTGGCCGGCACCTGCGCGATCGCGCTGGCCTTGCCGGCCCTTGCACAGCCCGGCGGCGGCACCGTGCCTGCGGCCGCCACCATGCCCTCGGGCTCCGGCACCGCCTTCGACGGACTCTCCGCCAGGCAGCAGGCCGCGCTGTTCTCGAAGCAAGTGGCCAGCGGCGAGCTGGCCAGGCTGGCGGACGACCAGTTGCTCGCGGTATTCAACGCCCTGCAGCCCGAAACGCCGCTGCTCTGGGCCAAGGCCGAGATGAACCGCTATCCCGAGTACGAATACTGGATGACGCGCCAGGAACGGCTCAATGGCCAGTGGCAGGACCAGCCCGCACGCATGATGATCCGCTACCGCCATTCGCCGCGCCAGCTCTACGCCAGGTGGCTGCCGGGCGGCAGCCAGGCCGGCCAGGAAATCCTCTACGACGAAACGCAGCGCAAGGATGAGATGTACGGCCATCTCGGCGGCCTGATGGGCTTCACCTCGATGTGGATCGCGCTCGACGGCACCATCGCGCGCGCGCAGTCCAACCACACGGTGCGCGACCTGGGCTTCCAGTATGTGGTGGCGATGCTCGAGCGCAATGCCGGGTCGCTGCGGGCGGCGGGCCTGACGGAAAGATTCACGCGCGCCGAGGTCGTGCAGGAACAAGGCATGCGCATGGTGGCCCTGACCTGGGAGCTGCCCGCCGGCGCGCCACGCTACTACGCCAAGCGCGTGCAGTTGATGCTGGACCTGAAGAACCCGTGGCCGCGCGTGGAAACCGCGTGGGATGCCGACGGCAACATGGTCGAGAAGATCGTCTTCGAGAAGGCTGCGCGCAAGACATTCGATGCCGGCGCCTTCGATGCGAAGAACAGCGACTACAGGTTCTGATGCCGCTGCGGGTTCCGGTGGATCCGTACGCGCCGGCGCACGCGCAGTGGTTTGAACAAGCGGCGCAGGCACTTGCCCGGCCGTGGCAGGCGCTCGGTGCGGCCTGTTTGGAACGGGCGCTCTATTGACGCTCGCGCGGGCCAGCGGCGAGAGTCGCTGCACCGGAAGCGGCGTGAAAAGCCGGCAGGACCGGCAGGTCGAGCAAGACAAAACCCATAACAAAGCAAAAACAAAGCAACGAGAAAGGAGACAAGTCATGGCCCGTCTGAATGCATGCAGAGGCCTTGCAGCGATGGCTGGCACGAGCCTCGCACTGACGCTCGCCGCCTGCGGCGGCGACGGCGTTGCCAGCCCCGGCAGCGCCAATGTCGCATCCTGCGCCAGCACCAGCAGCTGCCCCGCCACGGGCGCCACGCCGACAGGACCGGCTGCCGCGCCGCTGTGTCCGGCTTCGCTCGATTACTCGACGGTCTACACGGGCGGCTCCGGCGCAGGGGAATTCGTCAAGATGCAGTTCGACACCAGCGCCATGACCTATCGGCTGCAGATCATCGAGTCGCCGGTGCCAAAGGCCATCAAGAGCGTGAGCCCCACACGCGCCGGCGTGACCTTCACCGGCAAGATCGCGCATCTCACTTCGCTACCCAGCGCGGAACAGAATCGCTGTGCGCTGGCCCTGCAAAGCGCCGCGCCTTCCGATAATGCCTCGCAGGCGATCATCGACCCGGCCAATCCGCCGGTGATCTTCGTCGGCAACGGCGTCGCCGGCGGCGGCATTCCGGGCGCGACGATTTCCTTCGACGGGCTGCTGGGCTTCGGCGTCATTCCCGCCAGGACCTTCCCGATCTACCCGGTGCTGGCCTTCGCGCAGACAGAGACCGATTTCACCAAGGTGGCCGGCACCTACAACGTGCTGGGCTACCACCAGGTGCCGTCCGGCGGCGCCTTGATCGGACCGGTCACCAATTTCGCGCCCGCCACGGCGCGCACCGTGGAGACCCTGAATGCCGATGGCAGCTGCACCGCCGGCGCAGGCAGCTGCGTCACCACGGGCAACCCCTGGACGCCGCGCGCGCAGAACGACGGCGCCTTCGAGAGCAGCAATGCCAGCGGCACCCGCCGCTACCCGGCCTTCTACAGCCAGGCCATCACGTCCGGCAACGCCAGCCGGGCCAAGGGCGTGCTGGTGGTGGGCAAGCTCAATGGCGCGCTGGTGCCGCTGCTGATCCGGGTGGGCTATGCGCAGGTGGACTCCATCCTGAGCATCAACGTCGACGACGAGTCCGGCCTGGCTATGCTCGCGCCCGCCAGCAAGCTGAGCAATGCACAACTCAACGGCGGCTACGTGGGCTCCGGCAGCGACCTGGTCTACACCGCCTCGATCGTGCAAGGCAATGCCGTCGCGCTGATCGATCCGCTCACCATGAACGCCAGGGGCGGCTACCAGCTCGACCTGACGCAGGCCACGCCGGGCCTGGTGACCACGGTGGACAACAGCGGCACCACGGGCGCGCTGATCTCGACCGGCCACGTGTTCGCCCACCTGGCCGGCACCGGCGGCGGCAATCCGACCTTCCGCGTGAGCGTGTTCGCGAGCCCCTGAGGCGGCCTCGCGGCGGCGGCCAGGAGGGCCGCCGTGCACGAAGAAAAAAATCACACATAAAGCATCCGCGCGAAACAGCGCTTCAGGAGACAAAGATCATGCATCAGCACCCCCTGCAGGATAAGGAGCAGCATCATCGCGGCCAGCGGCCGCTCGCCACGCCTCGCGCGCGCGACACGCAACGCGCGCCCGGCCGCTGGTTGCGCTATGGCGCGGCACTGCTGGGCGCGGCCCTGCTGGCCGCCTGCGGCGGCGGCGGGGGTGGCGACACCACCAGCACCAGTACCGCGGCGGCGATCCCGGTGCGCCTGTGCCCGGCCTCGCTGGATTACGCCACCACCTTCACCGGCGGTACCGGCTCGGGCGAGCTGGTCAAGGTGCAGATCGACACCACCAGGAAGACCTGGGCGGTGACTTTCCTCGATTCATCGGTGCCGCGCAAGACCGGTACGGTGCAGCCTACGCGCAGCGACACCACCGGCGGCCAGAACGTGATGACGGGCACGCTGTCGCAAGAAACCGGCCTGCCCACCGAGAAGCTCAACCAGTGCGCATTCCAGCTCAACGGCGCCAGCCTGGATCCGAGCCGGCCGGCGCGGCTGTTCGTGGGCGATGGCGTGGCGGGCGGCACCATCCCCGGCGCGCGCATCCAGTTCGATGGCGTGCTGGGCGCCGGCAAGGTACCGGACACCACCTTCCCCTACTTCCAGTTCATCGGCTTCGCGCAGACCGAGACCGACCTGAGCAAGATTGCCGGCCAGTACAACGGCTCTGGCTTCCACGAAGTGCCGTCGAAGAACTTCCAGACCGTGGCGCAGGATTACCGCATGGCGCTGGCGGCCGACGGCGCCTTCCAGGTGTGCGACAACAAGGCGGGCGGCACCTGTTCGCAGAAGGGCAAGAACTTCGTGCCGCAGGCCAATGGCAGCCTGATGTCGGCCAACTACCAGGGCGAGCTCAGTCCGCCCACGCTCGGCGCCACCCTGGGCCGCGCCTACCTGATCGTCGGCAAGCTGCGCGGCCAGCTGGTGCCGGTGATGATCCGCGTGGGCTACGCCAACGGCTCGGTCACCAACGGCATGCCGCTGGGCGCGGACGACGAGATCGGCATCGGCATGATGGCGCCGGCGGTGGCCGTCACGCAGGGCACGGTCAATGGCGAATACGTGGGCGTGGACAGCAACTTCGACTACCGCACCACGGCGCTGGTGGCTGCCGACGCCGCCATGCTCGACCCCTTCCATCCCTCGGACGCCTCGCTGGCGGTCGCGCTCAAGCTGGACTTCTCGCAACAGACCGCCGGCGTGGTGACGACCACGCGCAAGAACGGCTCGGCCAGCGATCCCACCGGCAAGTTCATCTTTGCCGGCGGCGTGTTCGGCTTTCTCGAGTCGCGCAGCGGCGGCCCGTATTTCACCATCGGCGCCTTCGTGCAATGACCGCCGCGTGGTCCGGAAAAATCAACGATAAACGCTTCGGGGAAGACACCATGACAGTGACGACGAAACCCTTTCGCCTGGCGGCATCGCTGCTGATCGCCACCCTGGCCTGGCTCGGCGGCATACCCGCCGCGCAGGCGCAGAAGGCAGGTGACAACGTGGTGGCGCTGGGCTGGTTCCATATCCGTACCGCCGGCAACAGCGGCCCGTTCACCACCAGCGTGATCGACGTGCCGATCAACGGCCCGCTGGGCCTGCCGTCGTCGTTCTCGGCGCCGGGCAGCAGCATCAGCACATCCAACGCCGACACCGTGGGATTGACCTTCAGCCATTTCTTTACCGACCATATCGCGCTGGCCACGGTGGGCGGCATTCCGCCCAAGTTCAAGCTCTACGGCCACGGCAACCTGATCCCGCCGGGCCCGGCCGGCGCGCTGGGGCAGCAGCCGCTGGGGGACGCCAACATCAACCCGATCATCAGCAGCGCGCGCCAGTGGAGCCCGGCGGCGATGGTGCAATATCACTTCTTCGAGCCCACCGCGCGGGTGCGGCCCTTCATCGGCATTGGCGTGTCGTATAACTTCTTCACCAATATCGAGCTGAACCCGGCCTTCGCCGCTTCCGTCAACAACAACCTGGGCGCGACCCTGGCCGCCGGCGCCGGCAAGCCCGGGCCGACCTCGGTGGAGGCCAAGGCATCGAACGCGTTCGCGCCGGTGTTCAACCTGGGCGGCTCGTTCGCCATCACGGACCAGTGGGGCCTGAGCGCCTCGGTGACCTATATCCCGCTCAAGACCACGTCGTCGATGGTCATCAAGGCGTCGGACGGCACGGTGCTGTCCACCTCCAAGGCGAGCCTCAGCCCGAACCCGGTCATCGTGTTCGTGGCGGCGACATACAAGTTCTGAGGGGGATGTCCAAGGCTCGTGAAATGCACGGCAGCGAAATCGGCGCGTCCTGCACGCTGGAGAAGCTCCCGCGGGCGGGAGAGGGGAGCCACAAAGCGGTCAGGATGCGCCAAAACCGTCTGCAATGACGACAGCTTTCACTCCCTCTCCCCTCATTGGAACGCTCGAGAACGCCACGCATCACTTCACCGGCAACCTCGCCGCCTGGATCGTCACGGTCTTGCGCACCGGACTCGACAGCACCAGCGACGTGGTGACCGAGCCGTGGGCCGCGAGCGTGTCGACCACGCGCTCCAGGTCCGCCGGATCGGCAATGGCGCA
Source organism: Cupriavidus sp. 96C5-1 (assembly GCF_057798855.1). NCBI lineage: Bacteria > Pseudomonadati > Pseudomonadota > Betaproteobacteria > Burkholderiales > Burkholderiaceae > Cupriavidus > Cupriavidus sp. 96C5-1. Next base: position 69,794 of record NZ_JBYOJU010000042.1, read on the forward strand.
ACGGACGATAAAGCAATGCTCGCCGGTGACGCGATCGGCCATCAGCACTTCCGGCATGGTCTCGAACAGCTTCACGTATTTCTGGATGTGCGCATGCGTGGTCTCGATGTGGATGATGGCCTGCAGGCCCACGCCCACCGCCCGCAGGTTCACGCGCGCCCCATAGCCTTCGATCACGCCCGCGTCTTCCAGCTTGCGCACGCGCTCGCTCATGGCCGGCTGCGACAGCCCGATGCGCTTGCCGAGCGCCGCCAGGCTCTGCCGCGCGTCGGCCTGCAGTGCCTCGAGGATCAATCGGTCTTTCTTGTCCAGCTCCATCCGCGGCTCCCATGCCCCGTGCGCGGCGCCGATGATTCATCGGTGCGCCGCGCCATTTTCCAATGCCTTGCCATATGCCGCGCCCGGCGATGCCATTATGCTGGAAGACATCCGGCTCGACATATCCGGTATCGATGGCGGTGTCGCCGTATCGGTAGCGAGAGCCGCAACCCCGCCCAGGAGGACAGGATGCAACTCATCGGCATGCTCGATTCACCCTATGTACGCCGCGTCGCCATTTCGCTGCGGCTGCTGGATATGCCCTTCGAACACCAACCGGTCTCGGTCTTCAGCACCTTCGAGCAGTTCCGCGCCATCAACCCGGTGGTGAAGGCGCCCACCCTGGTTTGCGACAACGGCGTGGTGCTGATGGAGTCGGGCCTGATTCTCGACTATCTCGAAACGCAGGCCGGGCGCAGCCTGATGCCGGCCGGCGGCAGCGCGCGGCAGCATGCCCTGCGCGTCGCCGGGCTGGCGCTGGCCGCATGCGAAAAGACGGTGCAGATCGTCTATGAGCGCAATCTGCGCCCCGCCGAGAAGCAGCACGAGCCGTGGCTCGCGCGGGTGCGGGGCCAGTTGCTCGCCGCCTGCTCGGCGCTGGAAACGGAACTGGCAGGGGTGGCGCTTCCGGCGGACGAGCGCACGCTCACGCAGGCTGACGTGACCACCGCCGTAGCGTGGCGCTTTACGCAGATGATGCTGCCGGAAGAGGTCGATGCATCGGCGTATCCGGTGCTGGCGTCGTTCAGCGCCGCGGCGGAGCAGCTTGCCGCGTTCAAGGACACGCCGCCGCTCTGATGCCGCCCGCGAGCTTGCCCGGCTGCACATTCGGCGCGCAACGGCGGGAGCGACGCCGGCGGGGTTGAAAATCCTTGCCGGCTACCGGCGCGCGGCATGGATTCCGGCGCAGAATTGGCATGCGGGGCCGTCCCGCGCGCAGGCGATCCGTCGCCTGCCCGCGTGCTCACGCCCGCTGGAAAGGAAGTGCATGATGGGCGAAGTTTCCCGGACCGCTACCGATGGTACGGACCCGGCCGGCGACGGCACGGGCGTGCGTTTGTTCCTGTGCGGCGACGTGATGACCGGCCGCGGCATCGACCAGATCCTGCCGCATCCGGGCAAGCCGCACCTGTTCGAGGCGTGGGTGCATTCGGCCATCGGCTACGTCGAACTGGCGGAGCGCGCGGCCGGGGCGCTGCGCCGCCCCGTCGACCCGTCCTATCCCTGGGGCGACGCGCTCGGCGTGCTCGAGCGTTTCCAGCCGCAGGCACGCATCATCAACCTGGAAACAGCCGTCACCACGAGCGAGGATGCGCAGCCAGGCAAGGGCATCCACTACCGCATGCATCCCGCCAACCTGCCGTGCATCGCCAGCGCCCGCATCGATTGCTGCGTGCTGGCGAACAACCACGTGCTGGACTGGGGACGCGCCGGGCTGGACGAAACGCTGGCCTCCCTGCATGCGGCGGGCGTGCGCACCGCGGGCGCCGGCCGCAACGCGGCGCAAGCCGCCGCGCCCGCCGCGATCGATCTCGCGCGCGGCGGCAGGGTCCTGGTGTTTGCCTACGCGACCGCCACCAGCGGGGCCCCGCCGGACTGGGCGGCTGGCGGACGGCGCGCCGGCATCGGCTTTCTGGCGGAGATTTCAACGCAGGCCGCCGACGATGTCGCCCGCCAGACGCTGGCGGCAAGTGCGGCGGGGGATATCAAAGTGGTATCGCTGCACTGGGGCGGCAACTGGGGCTTCGAGATTTCGCGGCAGGAGCAGGCCTTCGCGCACCGGCTGATCGATGTGGCCGGCGCGGACATCGTGTACGGCCACTCGTCCCATCACATCAAGGGCATCGAGGTGTATCGCGACCGGCTGATCCTCTACGGCTGCGGCGACTTTCTCAACGATTACGAAGGCATCGCCGGACACGAGCGCTACCGGCCCGACCTGTCGCTGATGTACTTCCCCCTCGTCGATGCCGCGACCGGCAGCCTGCGCGAGCTGGCCGCCGTACCGATGCAGATCCACCGGTTCCGCCTGCGCCGGGCGCCGCAAGAGGGCGTGTCCTGGCTGTGCGCCACGCTGGACCGCGAATGCGGCAGGTGGGGCGTGCGTGCCATGCGGGCGGCGGACGATACGCTGTCGTTCCGCTGGGGCGGCTAGCGTTATAGCCCGCGCTATGCGCCAACGGCCTTGGCCATCTCGGTGGTCGCATGCCAGCCCAGCGCCACATACAAGGGCCGGCCCATTTCCGTGGCATGCAGGATCGCGAACTGGAGCTTGCGCTCGGCGAATTCGTCCTCCGCCAGTTGCATCAGCCGCCGGCCCAGGCCCTGCTTGCGGTACGCCTGCTCCACGTAGACGTTCAGCACGTAGCCACGCTTGTCCTGGGTGGGATGGGACGGATGCGGCGGCCAGTCGATCGCCATCAGGCCGATGCCGGCCACGGCCTCTCCCCCGTCCATCAGCACGAAGCCGAAGTAGCTGCCGTCGCGCAGGCGCGGCGCCAGCCAGGGACGGAATTGCGCCGTCATGGTCCGGAGCACGTCGTCGCTGCGCCCGGACTCGCGGAACATTGCCTCACGATGGCGGCAGACCAGTTCCAGATCGTCGACTCCGAGCGCACGTGCTTCCATGGCAGGCTTCCTGCAGGCGGGGGTTGAGGGGGCGCGGCAACGTCATGCTAGCGCATGCGGTGCGATTCGGAAATCCTATCGGGGAAATGCGCGGCAACCGGGACAGAACCACACCGAAGGCGGGAAGCCAGCCGGAATAAAAAAAGCGAAGCGCGGTCGGCGCTTCGCTTCGAGGCCATCGGAGCGGATCGCTCCGATGGCAGGACGAAAAAACTGTCTGTCTTACTGCGTGGTCACCGCCGGCTTGATGCCCTCGGCCGACGCCACCGGACCGGTCTCGGTCAGGCCGCCGCCAAGCGACCGGTACAGGTCGATGGCGTTGTTCAGGCGCAGCTGCCGCGCCTGGATCAGCGCCTGGTCGGCGGAGAACAGCTGACGCTGCGCGTCGAGCTGGTCGAGCTGGCTGGCCACGCCGTTGCGAAAGCGCATCAGCGACAGCTCATAACGCGCCGCCTCGGCGTCGCGCACCTGCTCCTGGCTCGTCACCTGCTCTTCCAGCGTGCCGCGCGCCACCAGTGCATCCGCCACTTCGCCGAAGGCCGTCTGGATGGTCTTCTCGTAGTTGGCGATCTGGATGTTCTTGCGGACGTTGGAGAGATCCAGGTTGGACAGATTGCGGCCGTAGTCGAAGATCGGCAGCACCAGCTGCGGCGCAAACGACCACGCGCCGGTGCCGGCATCGAACAGCCGCGAGAAGGTCGGGCTGATCGCGCCGGCGTTGGCGGTGAGCGTGATGCGCGGGAAGAAGGCCGCGCGCGCCGCGCCGATATTGGCATTGGCCGACAGCAGCAGTTGCTCGGCCTGGCGGATGTCGGGACGCTGCTCGAGCAGGTCCGACGGCAGCCCGGCCGGGATGTCGCTGATGATGCGTTCGTCCGACAGGCGCATCGGCGCGGGCAGGTTCTCGATGCTGCCGATGGGCTTGCCCACCAGCACTTCGAGCGCGTTCTGCGCCTGCGCGCGCTGGCGTGCCAGCTGCGCGGCGGACACGCGTGCCTGCGCCACCAGCGACTCGTTGTCGCGCAGGTCCAGCGCCGAGGTGGCGCCCGCCTCGAAGCGCTGCCGCGCCAGTTTCAGCGTATCGTCGCGCGTCTTCAGCGTGACCTGGGCCAGTTCATACTGCTCGGCGTTCGAGCGCTCCGACAGATAGGCCTTGGCCACTTCCGAGACCAGCGAGATCTGCGCCGAACGGCGTGCTTCCTCGGTGGCGAAATACTGCGCCAGGGCCGCGTTGGAGAGGCTGCGCACGCGGCCGAAGAAATCGAGCTCGTACGAAGAGATCGCCCCGCCCGCCTGGTAGGAGTCGGCGATATAGGGCTTGTTGTTGGCGGACTGCGCGGCGGCGAAACGCTGGCGCGTATAGCCGCCGGTGGCGTTCACCGTGGGCAGCAGGTCGGCACGCTGCACCTGGTACTGGGCGCGTGCTTCCTCGATACGCAGCGCCGCGGTGCGCAGGTCGCGGTTGTTTTCCAGCGAGGTGGCGATCAGCACCTGCAGGCGCGGGTCGTGGAAAAACTCGCGCCAGCCGATATCGCTCGCGCGGCGGGTTTCGCCGCTCTTGACTTCGGCGGCCGCGTAGCCTTCCGGCGCCGCCGGGAAGTTCGTGGCCACCGGCGGGGCGGGGCGCTCATAAACGGGTGCCAGTGTGCAACCCGAGAGGACGCCCGCCACCAGCAACAGCGTGGTCAGTGTCTTTGTCATTGTCAGATTCCCTCTTTGGGTTCGAGCCGCTGCTGGTCCAGCATCTGCTCGCGCTTGCTGCCCTTGAAGCGGCTGCGGATGACCACGAAGAACACCGGCACCAGGAAAATCGCCAGCACCGTGGCGGTGATCATGCCGCCGATCACGCTGGTACCGATGGCGCGCTGGCCACCCGAGCCCGCGCCGCTGGCGATCGCCAGTGGCAGCACGCCCAGGATAAAGGCCATCGAGGTCATCAGGATCGGGCGGAAGCGCAGGTGCACGGCTTCAAGCGTAGCGTCGATGACGCTGCGGCCCTGCGCCTGCAGATCCTTGGCGAATTCCACGATCAGGATGGCGTTCTTCGCCGACAAGCCGATGGTCGCGATCAGGCCCACCTTGAAGTACACGTCGTTGGGCATGCCGCGGAAGGTCACCCCGAGCAGCGCGCCGAGCACGCCCAGCGGCACCACCAGCAGCACCGCGACCGGGATGGACCAGCTCTCGTAGAGCGCGGCCAGGCACAGGAACACGATGATCAGCGACAGCGTGTACAGCATCGGCTCCTGCGAACCGGCCAGGCGCTCTTCATACGATTGCCCGGACCACTCGAAGCCGAAGCCCGGCGGCAGCTTGGCGAAGTTCTCTTCCATGATCTTCATGGCTTCGCCGGTACTGCGTCCCGGCGCGGCCTGGCCCGCGATCTTCACCGCCGGCAAGCCGTTGTAGCGCTCCAGGCGCGGCGAGCCCATGATCCACTTGGAAGTGGCAAAGGCAGCGAACGCAACCATATCGCCCTTGCTGTTCTTCACGCGCAGCTTGGTCAGGTCGTCGGGCAGCTTGCGGTCGTTGCCTTCCGCCTGGGCAATCACCTTGCGCACACGGCCTTCATAGATGAAGTCGTTGACGTAGGAGGAGCCGAAAGCGATCGCCAGCGTCGAGTTGATGTTGGCCACCGAGACACCCAGCGCGCGTGCCTTCTCGCGGTCGATGTCGATCTGCAGCTGCGGCGCGTCTTCCTGGCCTTCGGGGCGTACGCCCGCCAGCGCAGGATTCTTCGCTGCCATGCCGAGCATCATGTTGCGCGCTTCCATCAGCTTGGCGTGACCCTGGCCGGTGCGGTCCTGCAGGCGGAAGTCGAAGCCCGAGGAGTTGCCCAGTTCGGAAATCGCCGGCGGGTTGAGCGGGAAGATGATGGCGTCCTTGATGAAGGACAGCGCGCCAAATGCCCGGCCAACCAGTGCCTGCGCGGTCTCGTTGGCGCCGGTGCGCTCCTTCCAGTCCTTGAGCCGCACGAACGCGATACCGCCGTTCTGGCCGCGGCCGAAGAAGGAGAAGCCTGCCACGGTGATCATCTGGTCCACCACCTTGGATTCCTTCTGCAGGTAGTAGTCCTCGATCTGCTTGAGCACGCCGATGGTGCGCTCCTGCGTGGCGCCGTTGGGCAGCTGCACCACCGTGATCATGTAGCCCTGGTCTTCCTCGGGGAGGAAGGACGAAGGCAGGCGCTTGAACAGCACCACCATGCCGACGACGATGAGGGCGTAGATGATCAGGTAGCGGCCGCCACGCTTCAGGATGCGGGCGACCGTGCCCTGGTAGCCGGTGGCGGCGCGGGCGAAGGTGCGGTTGAACCAGCCGAAGAAACCCTTCTTCTCGTGGTGGTGGCCGGCCTCGACCGGCTTGAGCAGCGTCGCGCACAGCGCCGGGGTCAGCGTCAGCGCCAGCAGCGCCGAGAACGCGATCGACGAGATCAGCGACAGCGAGAACTGGCGGTAGATGTTACCGACCGAGCCGGAGAAGAACGCCATCGGGATGAACACCGCGGTCAGCACCAGCGTGATGCCGACGATGGCGCCGGTGATCTGGCCCATGGCCTTGCGCGTGGCGTCGCGTGGCGAGAGTCCTTCCTCGCTCATGATCCGCTCGACGTTTTCCACCACCACGATCGCATCGTCCACCAGGATACCGATCGCCAGCACCATGCCGAACATGGTCAGCACGTTGATGGAGAAGCCGAAGGCCAGCAGCATGCCGGTCGTGCCCAGCAGCGCCACCGGCACCACCACCGTCGGGATGATGGTGGCGCGGATGTTCTGCAGGAACAGGTACATCACCAGGAACACCAGCACCACGGCTTCGACCAGGGTCTTGATCACTTCCTCGATCGAGATCTTGACGAAGGCCGAGGTGTCGTAGGGAACGGTGTACTGGTAGTCGCCCGGGAAGAACTTGGAGAGTTCCTCCATCTTGGCGCGCACCGCGGTGGCGGTGGCCAGCGCATTGCCGCTCGGGGCCAGCTTGATGGCGATGGCCGCCGACGCCTTGCCGTTGGTACGGGCCAGCGTGGAGTAGTCGGCACCGCCGAGCTCGACGCGGCCGACGTCCTTGATGCGCACCGAGGAGCCGTCCGGGTTCGTGCGCAACAGGATGTTGGCGAACTGCTCCGGCGTGGAGAGGCGGCTTTCGGTGGTGACGGTGGCGTTGAGCTCCGTGCCCTTGGGCGACGGCGTGCCGCCCAGCTCGCCCACGGCGACCTGGACGTTCTGCTCCGAGATGGCAGCGGTCACGTCCTGCGGCGTCAGGTTGAAGCCGGTCAGCTTGGCCGGGTCCACCCAGATGCGCATGGCGTACTCGGTGCCGAACAGGTCGGCCTGGCCCACGCCCGGCACGCGGCGGATCGAATCGATCACGCTGGCCGAGACGTAGTTGCCCAGCTGGATGGCATCGGCCTGTCCGGACTTGGACGTGACCGTCAGGAACATCATGTAGTTGTTCCCGGCCTTGTCCACGCGCACGCCCTGCTGGCGCACCTCCGCCGGCAGGCGCGCTTCCACGCGCTTCAGGCGGTTCTGCACCTCGACCGAGTTCAGGTCGATGTTGGAGCCCGGCTGGAAGGCGATGGTGATCGTCGACAGGCCGGTGGATTCACTGGTGGAGTTGTAGTACAGCAGCCCGGGAATGCCGTTGAGCTCCTGCTCGATCACCGAGGTGACCGAGTCTTCCAGCGTCTTGGCGGAAGCGCCCGGGTAGGTCGCCGTGACCGAGATCGTCGGCGGGGCGATGTTGGGGTACTGGGCGATCGGCAGTTGCACGACCGACAGCGCGCCCCCCAGCACGATGATCAGCGCGAGAACCCACGCGAACACCGGCCGGTCAATAAAAAACTTGGCCATAAAACTGGCTCCCTTCGTTTTGCGCTGTGGTTAGCCCTGCTTGGCGTCGGCCTTTTCCGCGGTCACCGCGGCCGGAGCCGAAGCGCCGCTGGCGGCTGGCTGCGCGGCAGGGGTCGAGGCGTCGGCGGTCTGCGAGACGAACGGCACGGCCTTGGCGGGCGCGCCGACCTTGACCTTCTGCAGGCCCTCGACGATGACCTTCTCGCCGCCCTTGAGGCCTTCGGTGACGATCCAGTTGTCGCCGATTGCCTGGGGCGCCTTGACCGGCAGCGAAGCGACCTTGCCGTCACCGCCCACCACCAGCACCGATGCGCCCTGGCCGGTGCGGATCAGCGCGCGCTGCGGCACGGTCAGTGCGTTCTCATCCACGCCCTGCTCGATCTTGACGCGCACGAAGGTGCCCGACAGCAGCTCGCGCTTGGGATTGGAGAACTGTGCGCGCAGGGTGATGGCGCCCGTGGTCGGGTCGACCGTCATGTCCGAGAACAGCAGCTTGCCGGTTTGCTCGTACTCGCGGCCATCCTCGATGAACAGGTGCACGCGCGCGCCGCCGTCGACGCCCTTGACCTTGCCGCTCTCGATCGAACGTTGCAGCTTCATCACTTCGCTGGCGGGCTGGGTGAAGGTCACCCAGATCGGATCCACCTGCTCGACCGTGGCCAGCTTGGTGGCTTCGCCGCTGCCGACCAGCGCGCCTTCGGTGACCAGCGCGCGGCCCACGCGGCCACTGATGGGCGCGGTCACGGTGGTGTAGCCGAGATTGATCTGGGCGGTGCTGACCGCTGCCTTGGCCGAGGCGATGTCCGCCGCGGCCTGGCCAGCCGCGGCGACGGCGTCGTCATACTCCTGCTTGCTGACCGCGTTGACGGCCACCAGCGGCTTGTAGCGCTCGGCCTTCAGGCGCGCGGCCACCGCATTGGCTTCGGCGCGGGCCAGGCTGGCCTTGGCCGACTCGAGTTGCGCCTGGTAGGGCGCCGGGTCTATCTTGAACAGCAACTGGCCGGCCTTGACCTCACCGCCCTCGCGATAGTTGCGGGACAGCACGATGCCGGCGACCCGCGCCCGCACTTCAGCGGTGCGCACGCCTTCCAGGCGGCCCGGCAGTTCATTGACAACGGCAACGGTGGTCGGCGTGACGGTTACGACACCGACTTCCGGCGGCGGCATGGCGCCGGCCTGTGGCTTCTTGTCACCGCAGGCGGAAAGCGCAAGCGCCGACAACACAGCAGCGGCAACGCAAGTGATACGTTGGGACTTCCTCATCGATAACCCCATGATGGCAATTTGAGATCGGCCGCATGCGTTCCCGGTGTCGCGTCCGGATACGGCGCCGTCCGCCGCCCGGCGGTTTACCGGGAAACGGGCAAAAAAAGAGTAATGCTAGCCACAATTGGCAACGCTGACGTGACGCTTGCGACGAAAGGTTGCAAATCAGTAACGACATGCCGACATGGCACCGCGAAACAAAGGAGGGCGCTGCGGTGCCGTCCGGCCGATGGGCTGGCCGAAAGTCAGGCGAACGCGTATTATATATACATTCAAGCATGTATGTAATAACCTGTTGCAATGCGGCAATATTTGCTCCATATACCGTCGTTCTAGTGCACTGGCACAGCGTACGCCGCGCATCGGCGGCCCCCATCGCCGGCGCTCCGGGAGACAGAACCAGACCGGTCCGCGTGGCCGGCAGCTGAGAACATCATGGTCAGACGCACCAAGGAAGAGGCGCTTGAAACGCGCCATCGCATTCTCGACGCGGCCGAGGCCGTATTCCACGCCCGTGGCGTGGCCCGCCCCTCGCTGGCCGACATTGCGGAGGCGGCCGGCGTGACCCGCGGCGCCATCTACTGGCACTTCAAGAACAAGAGCGATGTCTTCGCCGCCATGTCCGACCGCGTGCACCTGCCGCTGGAAGCGCTGTGCGCGCCGGAGCGCATCGCGAGCCAGGAAGACCCGCTGGGCAGCATCCGCGATATCTGCGCCTTCGTGCTGCGGCAGACGGTGGAAAACCCGCAGTGGCGGCGGGTGTTCGAGATCGTGTTCCACAAGTGTGAAATGGTGGCGGACAACGGCGCCATCTTCGAGCGCCAGCGCCAGTCGCACAAGGAAAGCGCGGTGAAGATGCTCGGGCATCTGCGCATGGCGGTGGAGCGCGGGCAGCTGCCGTCCGACCTCGACCTCGACCTCGCCGTCAACGTATTCCACGCCTCCATCGGCGGGATGCTGTCGCACTGGCTCTTCGCCCCCGAGGATTTCGATCTCGAAGCCAATGCCGAGCGGGTGTCGGATGCCTTTATCGACACGCTCAGGCTGTCGCCGGCCCTGCGCAAGGGTTATGTCCCGCGTCCCGTCGCCAAACTCAAGGAAGAAGTGGCTTCGATGTGCCAGGAGGCACAGGCGGCGCACGTCGGGCAGCTGGCGGCGACCAAGGCGGCGCAACAGGCACTGCCCGGGAAAGCCCAGCCGGGCTGAAGCCGGCGGCGGGGCAGCGGACCTCCGGCTGCTCAGCCCCGCATGGCGTCGCGCCAGCGGGCCAGGAAGGTCCGCTTGCGCAGCGTGTCCTGCGCCGCCAGCAGGCCGGGGCCCACGCTGATCGGCTTGAGCGCGTAGCCGAGGCGCTCGGCCAGCGCGGCGGCGGTGTGCACGCTGTCGGTATCCGTGCGGATGGTGTAGAGCTGCGAAGCGCTTTGCCCCAGCAGGGTCTGGCCGGCGCGCGAGAGCAGGAAATCCAGCCACAGGCGCGCCGCGTTGGGATGCGGCGCGCGGCGCGCGATAAAGGCCACGCGCGACATCACCAGCGTGTAGTCGCGCGGGGCGATCACATCGATCCCGGCGCCGCGCTCCATCAGCGAGAGCGCGTAGGACCCCAGCAGGTTGTAGCCCATCACGAACTCGCCGGAGGCGATGCGCTCGATCATGTTCGCCGTGGACGCCGACATCTGCACGCCGCAGCGGCCAAGCGCCTGCGCCAGGTACCAGAACTCGTCGCCCATGCGCGCATCCTGCTGCGCCAGCAGGTAACCCACCCCGGATTTCTCCACGTCGTAGGTCACCACGCGCCCGCGCCAGCGCGGCGCATTCTCCTGCAGCAGGCGCGCCAGGCCGGTGCGGCTGCGCGGCACCTGCATGCCGGCAAAGTGACGGCGGTTGTAGACGATCACCGCCGGCTCGAAGGTGGTGCCCCAGGCTTCGTCGCGCCACGCCGCCCAGGCCGGCAGGCCGGCCCGCTCGGGCGAGGCGTAGCGCAGGGCGTGGCCATCGTTGACCAGCTTGATCTGCAGGTCCATGGCCGTGCTCCACAGCACGTCGGCATAGTCCGGCCCGGGCGGCTGGCCAGCCTCCAGCCGCGCGTTTTCCGCCAGGTAGCGGTCGTTCAGGTCCAGCGTGTTGAGATCCTGGTAACGCACCTTGAGGCCGGGGTAGCGCGCCTCGAACGCCGTCACCAGCGGATGCGCGATATCCACGTCGGTGGAGGCATGGATGTTGACAGTGCCCTCCTGCAGCGCCCGCGCGATGATCTCCGCATAGCTCGCCGGATAGCCGGCGGGCACCGGCGGCGTAGCCTGGGCGCGCGGGCCGCTGGTCATGCCGGCGGCGCCCAGCGCCGCGGCGGCGGCCGTCAGCACGCGGCGCCGCGTGCGGCTGGCGGGCATGTCGGCGGGGGCGGCGGACGGCGGGGACGGGGGCAACTTGCGCAAGGCTGGAACCATCGGTGGCGGCATCGGTGGCTGGAAAGGGCCTGGGCGCACTCGCCGCGCGTGGCCCGGGGCGGAGGTATTATAGGCCCCCGCGGCAAGTCGCCGTGGCGCCGGCGGCTGCGCTGCCGGCGGCGAATTCAAAGCCATGGTCTCGTGCAAACGGACGCTTATCGAGCAGGGGAGGACCGGCGTGCGCTTATTGCTGGTAGAAGACGAGATTGAACTGGCGCGCTGGGTGGCGCGCGCACTGGAGCAGGGCGGCTTCGTGATCGAGCACGTGGCCGACGGCCTGCAGGCCGAGGCGCGCCTGATGGCCGAGGAATACGATGTGGTGGTGCTCGACCTGCGCCTGCCCGGCAAGGACGGCCTGGCCGTGCTCAAGTCCATGCGCGGGCGCGACGACCGCACCCCGGTGCTGATCCTGACCGCGCAGGACACGCTCGACGAGCGCGTGCGCGGGCTCAACCTGGGCGCCGACGATTACCTGCCCAAGCCCTTCGCCATCGCCGAGCTGGAGGCCCGCATCCTGGCCCTGATCCGGCGCAGCCGCGGGCGCGCCCATCCGCGCCTGCAATGCGGCTCGCTGGTGTTCGACGGCGAGACCCGCAGCTTCACGCTGGACGGCGTGCCGCTGGCGCTGACGCCGCGCGAATCGACCCTGCTGGGCGCGCTGCTGGCCAGGAGCGGCCAGCCGCTGACCAAGGCGCAACTGCTCGACAAGGTGTTCTCGCTCGACGCCGATGTCAGCCCCGACGCCATCGAGGTGCTGGTCTACCGGCTGCGCAAGAAGCTCTCGGGCCACGGCGTGACCATCGTCACGCTGCGCGGCTTCGGCTACCTGCTGGAACCGGAAGGGCAGGCCTGATGCTGCACCGGCTGCCACGCCACTGGCTGCGGCGCTGGCTGCAGGGCAGCCTGCGCCGCCAGTTGCTGCTGCTGCTGTTGCCCGCGCTGGCGGCCATGATGGCGCTCGACACCTGGCTGACCTACGGCACGCTGCGCGATGCCGCCAATGCCGCCTACGACCGCTCGCTGTACGGCTCGGTACGCGCCATCGACAACGCCATCGGCATGGCCGGCGAAAGCGTGCAGATCGCGCTGCCGGACGCCGCCATGGAAATGTTCGAGACCGCGGCCCAGACCCATGTGTTCTACCGCGTCTCGCTCGAACGCAACGGCAAGATCGAAACCGTCACCGGCTACGACGACCTGCCGCTGCCCAAGGGGGAGATCGCCAGCAACCAGCCGCGCTTCTACGATGCCGGCTATCGCGGCGACCCGGTGCGCATCGCCGTACTGGCGCATCCGGTGTATCGCCCCAACGCGCATATGCGCGTCATCGTGCAGGTGGCGGAAACCGCCGAGCCGCGTTTCGAGTTGATCGCCACCGTCTGGCGCGGCGCGCTGGCGCGCGACGTGCTGCTGATCCTGATCAGCGCCTCCATCCTGGTGGCCGGCATCACCTATGTGCTGCGCCCGCTGGCACGCGTGCGCGACGACGTGGAAGCGCGCTCGGCCGACGACCTCACCCCGCTGGCCTTCGACCACGTGCCCGTGGAAGTGCAGCCGCTGGTCGACGCGGTGAACCGGCACGTCTCGCGCTCGGCCGCGATGACGCAGGCCCAGGCCCAGTTCATCGCCGATGCCGCGCATCAGTTGCGCACGCCGCTGGCCATCCTCAAGACGCAAGCCGAATTCGCCCAGCGCCAGCTTTGCGCCAGCGCCGATCCCGCGCGCGCGCCGCAGGCCGCCAGGGAGGCGGTGGGCGGCATCGTCACCCAGCTCGAACAAGCCGCGCGGCTGACCAACCAGCTGCTGGCATTGGCGCGGGTGCGGCAGCATCCGGGCAGCGATACGCCGGGAGACGCCGAACCGCTGGAACTGATCGACGCCGTCGCCGTGGCCGAGCAGGTGGCGCTGGACTACCTGCCGCTGGCGCGCGGCAAGCAGCAGGATTTCGGGTGGGAGCGCCCGGCGGGGCTGGTATTGCCGGTACGCGCCGATGCCGCGCTGTTGCGCGAAGCCTTCGCCAACCTCGTCCACAACGCCATCCAGTATTCCCCCCGCGGCAGCCGCATCACGCTTTCCGCCGCGCGCGCCCAGGACAGTGCCTGCCTGGTGGTCGAAGACGACGGGCCCGGCATTCCCGCCGAGGAACGCGAGAAGGTGTTTGCGCGGTTTTACCGGCGGGTCGGGCACGCGGAGCCCGGATCCGGCCTGGGGCTGGCGATTTCCCGGGAGATGACCGCGCGCTTCGGGGGGGCGGTGGAACTGCGGGACGGGGCGCAGGGGCGAGGCGTCCGGGCGGTGTTGAGGCTGCCGGTCGGCGAGTGAGGCTGCTTGCCGGCGGGGTTTTCCGGATTTCCCTCGGACATTTCCTGGATGCCTCCGGGCTGCCTCCGGGACGCTTTATCAAATGACCGGTTTCCCAGACATCCAACCCCGTGTAAACCCCACCCCATTTCCAGTCAAATTGACAGGCTTTTGACAGTTTCCCCCGCCTAAAATCGCCCCCATGGCCGTCGCACCGGCCAGACCACGTAGAAAAGCCAAAGAACAAGTCCGGCATGCAAGCACAGCAAAGGACAGGAGACAACGCCCAGCCAGGCCGGCCAACCCCGGCACACCGCGAAGTTCTCCCGTCCATGCCAGCAAGCTCCGCTGCCAGCCGGATGCCTCCGGGTCGGGCCAGGCCAGCGATATCAGCCTCCCCCCTTCACCGGCAACCCTCTGAGAAAAAGCAGGAGACCGTAATGCGTCGTTCGATTCATCGCCTTGCCCATGTCGTCATGGCTTCGGCCGCCATCACCGCCACCGTGGCTGCCGCTCCCGCCTTCGCGCTCGACAGCGTGAAGTTCATGATCGGCGCCAACCCGGGCGGCGGCTTCGACCAGACCGGCCGCTCGCTGGGCGCCGCGCTGGTTGCCGCCGGCGTCGCCAAGACGGCTTCCTACGACAACAAGGGCGGCGCGGGCGGCACCATCGGCCTGACGCAGTTCGTCAATACCGACAAGGGCAACCCCAACGCGATGATCGTCACCGGCGCGGTGATGGTGGGCGCGATCGAAACCAACAAGCCGCCGGTCACGCTGAAGAACGCGACCCCGGTGGCACGCCTGTTCGCCGACACCATGGTGATCACGGTGCCGGCCGCGTCGCCGCTGAAGTCGATCAAGGACCTGACCGCGCAGCTCAAGGCCAATCCGGGCAGCGTGAGCTGGGGCGGCGGCTCCAAGGGTTCGATCGACCACATCCTGGCAGGCCTGGTGGCCAAGGAATCCGGCGTGGACCCGAAGAAGATCAACTACGTGCCGTTCCAGGGCGGCGGCGAAGCCTCGGCCTCGATCCTGGGCGGCCACGTGACGGTCGGCATTGCCGGCGTGTCCGAGTTCCTGCCCTTCATCAAGAGCGGCAAGATGCGCGCGCTGGCCGTGACGTCCAAGGAACGCACCGCCGACATCGCAACCCTGAAGGAGCAGGGCATCAACGTCGAGATCTACAACTGGCGCGGCGTGTATGGCGCGCCGGGCATCACCGCCGAGCAGCGCAAGGCCCTGGTCGACGCCGTGGTGAAGGCAACCGAATCGCCGGTGTGGAAGGAAACCCTGGCCAAGAACGACTGGACCCCGTTCCTGCTGACCGGCGATGAATTCGGCAAGTTCGTCGACAGCGAGTCGGCACGCCTGGGCGGCACGCTGCGCGAACTGGGCGTGGCCAAGTAAGCGCCAGGGGCAACCCACCTTACCGCCTGCGCACCGCTTCAACCCGTTTCACCGCTTTACCTGTCGGCCCTGCCTGCGGCGCACCGTAACACCCGGAGCGCATGCAGCAGGCGGGGGCCCGGTGTCCACCTGCGATACCCAAAACCAAACTACAAATCGCCGGGCCCCTGCCGCAAGCGGGGCGACAAACCGCGGCAAGCCAAGGGTCGGCCAACACCACCGCAGGCGCCGCATGAAGGAGCCACTTCCAACCATGAAACCCTCGCACCTGGCGATCGGCATTGCCGTATTGCTGCTCTCCCTCTTCTTCTTCCTGGGCCTGCCGGGCATTTCCGGCGACGAAGGCTATGCCGGCCTGTCGCCGCGCTTCATGCCGACGCTGGTCGCCATCGGCCTGGCCGCATGCGGCGCCGTGCTGACCTGGCAAGGCATTCGCGGCGGCTTTCGCAATATGCCCGAGGAAGACGCCGAACTGCCTTCGGCACCGCATAACTTCCGCGGCTTCCTGTGGGTGGCTGCCGGCCTGGTGGCCAATATGGCGCTGATCGGCATGCTGGGCTTCGTGCTCGCGTCGACCCTGCTGATGGTCTGCGTGGCGCGCGGCTACGGCAGCCGGCGCTTCCTGCGCGACGGCCTGATCGGCCTGTGCATCACGTTGCCGATGTGGGCGCTGTTTGAATTCCTGCTCGGCATCAATTTGCCGCTGCTGCCCGTCGCCGGGTTCTGATCGGAGCTGATTCATGGATACCCTTAACCTGCTGATGCATGGCTTTGCCATCGCCGTCACGCCGATCAACCTGATGTGGGCCCTGGTGGGCTGCTTCCTGGGCACCGCCATCGGCGTGCTGCCGGGCATCGGCCCGGCGCTGACCGTGGCCATGCTGCTGCCGCTGACCGCCAAGGTGGAACCCACCGCCGCGCTGATCATGTTCGCCGGCATCTACTACGGCGCCATGTACGGCGGCTCCACCACCTCCATCCTGATGAACACGCCGGGCGAGTCGTCGACCATGGTCACGGCGATGGAAGGCAACCTGATGGCCAAGAGCGGCCGCGCCGGCCCGGCGCTGGCTACCGCGGCCATCGGCTCCTTCGTGGCCGGCACGATCGGCACGGTGCTGCTGTCGATGTTCGCGCCGGTGGCGGCCGACGTGGCGCTGCAGTTCGGTCCCGGCGAATACTTCATGATCATGCTGCTGGCCTTCACCACGGTGTCGGCGGTGCTGGGCTCGTCCCTGCTGCGCGGCATGACCAGCCTGTTCCTGGGCCTGGGCATCGGCCTGATCGGCATGGATTCGCTGTCGGGCCAGACGCGCTATTCGATGAACGTGCAGGAGCTGTACGACGGCATCGACATCGTGGTGATCGCGGTGGGGCTGTTCGCGGTGGGCGAGGCGCTGTTCAACGCCTTCTTCCCGCAGCCCGATGGCAGCTTCAACCGGCTCAGCTCGATCATGATGACCAAGTCGGACTGGAAGCGCTCGGTGCCGGCCTGGATCCGCGGCACCGTGATCGGCTTCCCGTTCGGCCTGATCCCGGCCGGCGGCGCCGAGATCCCGACCTTCCTGTCGTACGCCACCGAGAAGAAGCTGTCCAGGCACCAGGGCGAGTTCGGCACGGTTGGCGCGATCGAAGGCGTGGCCGGCCCCGAGGCCGCCAACAACGCCGCGGTCACCGCCACGCTGGCCCCGCTGCTGACGCTGGGCATCCCGACCTCGAACACCACCGCGATCCTGCTGGCGGCGTTCCAGAACTACAACCTGCAGCCGGGCCCGATGCTGTTCCAGACCTCGGGCGACCTGGTGTGGGGCCTGCTGGCTTCGCTCTACATCGGCAACGTGATGCTGCTGGTGCTGAACCTGCCGGCCATCGGCCTGTGGGTGCGCATGCTGCGCATTCCCACGCCGCTGCTGTACGGCGGCATCCTGATCTTCGCGGGCCTGGGCGCCTACGGCATCCGCCAGTCGTGGTTCGACCTGCTGCTGCTGTTCGTGATCGGCGTGCTGGGCATGGCCATGCGCCGCTTCGACTTCCCCACCGCGCCGGTGATCGTGGGCATGATCCTGGGCCCCATCGCCGAGAAGCAGTTGCGCAATGCGCTGTCGATCAGCCAGGGCGACTGGTCAATCTTCGTGACCCAGCCGATCTCGGCCACCATCCTGGCCATGACGGTGGCGGTGGTGCTGATCCCGCGCATCCTGGGCTGGCTGGCCAGGCGCTCGGCGCGCGGCAAGGTGGCTTGATCGGGCGCAAGATGCGGGCGCTGCGCTGAACGAAGCAGACCGGATACGCCAAGACCATTTGGAATGGCGACTGTGTTTACTCCCTCTCCCCTCGCAGGCAGAGCAATCGTGTCAAGTGGCCATGGTGTTTTGCCATGGCCGACCGCTCTTCACCGTGGTGGATTGACCAACGCTATCGGAAGTCCTGCGCCAGCCAGTGCGATGCTGACCCGCGTCTCATAACCGCCGGTCGCTTCCGGCACGACGCGATCGATTTGACCTTGAGCGTTATGCTCAGCCAGGTACGCCAACGGCGTGGCGATTCCCGGCTCGTCATTGGTGAACCGGCGGCTCGCGCAGTCAGGAAAAGAAGTCAGAGCCGGCGTGTTCTTGCTAATGTCGATTCCTTCAACCTTGATATCCATTCGGCGTATTTCCATTCCATCGTTTGGGTTCAATGGCTGGGCGGTTGAGATAGGTCTGCAGGGCCTAAAGGCGGGGTGGTGTCGGGCTCTTGGGCGCATGGAGGTATTTGGTTTTCAGTAGGACCTCATGCCGTTGTAGAGACCTGATTCAGGTCTGCAGGGCCTAAAGGCGGAGTGGTGTCGGGCTCATGGGCACATGGAGGTATTTGGTTTTCAGTAGGACCTCATGCTGTTGTAGGGACCTGATTCAGGTCTGCAGGGCCTAAAGGCGGAGTGGCGTCGGGCTCATGGGCACATGGAGGTGTCACTTTTCTTTACTCGTAAAGAAAAGTAACCAAAAGAAAGCGATCCTTGCAGGAGGCTGGCTTATCAGGCTCGCTGGCTTTGCGGATTCGTCGTGGGCGCGTCAGCTCTGCCGGAATCTGCCGGTACCGGCGCTGACCATCACTACACAGCGAATGACAGTGGTCTCGTGGTACGACCCCTGAATGACGAACCTGCTTGCCCGTTCATGCATCTGCCGTTACCCGTTTATATGGCCACTCGATCATGAACGGCACTGGTTTCGTCGTGGGCGCGGTGGCTCCAGATTTGGGATATTCGCCTCAAGCGGGGCCACCGCGCCCACGACGAAACCAGCAAGGATCGGGAGGCAGTGGCCATGCGAACCGGTAACGGCAGATGCGTCAACCACCACGGGCCAGTGCCATCAGGGGCGCTATACTGAAACCAGCGCCATCCGCATTGGCAATGCCGTTCGCGCCGGTAGCGCCAGCAGTTCATTAGAACCGCCGCGCCCACCACGAATCCGCAAAGCCCCTGAGCCCGACAAGCCAGCCCCCCTGCAAGGGGTCGCTTTCTTTTGGTTACTTTTCTTTACGAGTAAAGAAAAGTGACACCTCCATGTGCCCAAGAGCCTGACGCCACTCCGCCTTCAGGCCCTGCAGACTTGTCTCAACCTACCCAAGCCCATAAGCCTGACGCCACTCCGCCTTCAGGCCCTGCAGCCCTGAATCATGCCCATAAAACTGGCCAATCGCTATCAAGAATAGAAGCTTCAATCCTGGCTCTCCCACAAACTTGAGCTTGGGTTAGTCGATCTGAAGCTTCCAGAACAGATTATGAAACACATAAGGGTTGAGGAAGGGGAGCAAACCAACAGTCGCATGCGTTATACAGTCTGAGGCCCTGCCCTCCAGAGGTGCCGGGCCTTTGCCGTTGCTGCGCCATGGCACCGGCGCCTTTGTCTCTACATTGCACTCCATCATAAGAACACCACGCCAGGCCGCTGCAACATGTCTTCTCTCATTCACCGCTGGCGTCCGGTCCTGCTGACGCTGCTGCTCGGCCTGTCGGCCGCACTGCTTTGCTCGCTGCTGCACACACCGCTGCCGTGGATGATCGGCCCGCTGCTGTCGGTAGCCATCGCGCGCATGCGCGGCGCCGACCTGCGCGCGCCGACGCAGGCGCGCAACGCCGGCCAGTGGGCCATCGGCACCGCGCTCGGGCTCTACTTCACGCCCGACGTGGTGGCGCGGCTGGTGGAGTTCCTGCCGTATATCGTCGCCGGCTCGCTGTTTGCGCTGGTGCTGGGCTGCGGCGGCGCGTTCATGCTGCGCAGGAGCACCGGCGTGGCATTCAAGACCGCGTACTTCTCGACCGCCATCGGCGGTGCCTCGGAGATGGCCAACCTGGCCGAGCGCAACGGTGCGCGCATCGACCAGGTGGCCGCCGCGCATTCGCTGCGCGTGCTGATGGTGGTGGTGGCAGTGCCCGCGCTGTTCCAGTACGGCGGCATCCACGGCCTGGACCCGTATATTCCGGGGCCGCGCACGGTGGACTACTTCTGGCTGCCCGCGCTGATCGCGATCACCGTCAGCGTGGCGCTGGCGGCCAGGCGCGTCAACCTGCCCAATCCCTTCGTGATCGGCACGCTGCTGGCGGCGGCCGCGCTGACCGCCTCGGGCATCGAGCTGTCGGCCATCCCCACCTGGATGAGCCGCGCCGGCCAGTTGCTGATCGGCGTCTCGCTGGGCGCGCGTTTCTCGCGCGACTTCCTCCACACCGCGCCACGCTTCCTCGGCGGCGTGGCGCTGTACACGCTGGCGGCGCTGGTGCTCTCCGCGCTGTTCGGCTGGGCCCTGTCGGCCATGTCGGGCGTGCATCCGGCCACCGCCATCCTGGGCACCACGCCCGGCGGCATCGCCGAGATGTGCATCACGGCCAAGGTGCTGGAGCTCGGCGTGCCGCTGGTGACAGCCTTCCATGTGATCCGGATGGCCTTCGTGGTGCTGTGCACCGGCCCCCTGTATCATTGGCTCAAACATCGCGCCGCGCCGGAGGAGATCGAATAGCAACCTGGCCCGGCCCCACCCCAGGACAAACGGGAGTGCCATGCCGGAATCCAACCTGACGCTTGCCGATATCGACGGCACCTTGCAGCACGTATTGGCGCCATGGGTGCGCCAGCTCGGCCTGCGGGCCGAGCGCGTCGATGCGCAGAGCGTAACGCTGCGCCTGCCTTTCGACGAATCATTTCGCCATGCGGGTGGCGTGGTGTGCGGCCAGGTGCTGATGTCCGCGGCCGACACCGCCATGATCGTGGCGATTGCCAGCGCGCTGGGCGGCTTCCGGCCCATGACCACGGTCACGCTGACCACCAATTTCATGCGCCCGGTGATCGAGGGCGACATCCTGGTGCGCGCCAATGTGCTGCGGCTGGGCAAGACCGTGGTGTTCGGCGAGATCGAGCTGACCGGCGCCGACGGCAAGCTGGCCGTGCAGGCCACCACCACCTACGCGCTGCTGTGAGCCACGCCATCCCTTGCATGAGTCACGCAGCATGAGTTCCCTTGTCATCCAGCCCGCCGCCGCGGCCGTGGCACCTGCCGCACACGCCGCGGCCGCCTCGCCGTTCGACCAGGTGGTATTTGCCGGTGGCGGCAACCGCTGCTGGTGGCAGGCTGGCTGGTGGGACACGGTGGCGCCGGAGCTGGGCTTGCGCCCGCGCGTGATCGCCGGCATTTCCGCCGGCGCCGCCACGGCCTGCATGATCCATGCGCACGATTCCCGCCAGGTGATGGCGTACTACCAGCAGGTGCTCGCCGGCAACCGCCGCAATGCCTACTGGGGCAATCTGCTGAGCCGGCAGCGCGTGTTCCCGCATTACGGCATCTACCGCACCGCCTTGCTCAACATCTTTGGCGAAGGCCGCCTGGCGCAACTGCAGACAGCGCCGGAGATCCGCATCGGCGTGGCGCACATCCCGCGCTGGAGCGGCCCGCGGCTGGCGGTGATGGCCGGCCTGGTGGCCTACAACATCGAGAAGCACTGGCTCAAGACGCTGCACCCGCGGCTTGGCCGCAAGCTCGGCTTCCATCCGGAGTTCGTGCGCGCGCAGGACTGCGCGTCGCCCGAACAACTGGCCGACCTGTTGCTGCAATCGGCCTCGACCCCGCCCTTTACGCCGGTGCTGCGGCGCAATGGACGGCCGGTGCTGGATGGCGGCATGGTCGACAACGTGCCGGTCGATGCGCTCGACGCAACGCCCGGCGACGTCCTGGTGCTGGTGACGCGGCTGTATCCGCGCCCGCGCCGCTTCGTATTGCGGCACGGCGCCCAGCGCCGGCTCTACCTGCAACCTTCGCAACGGGTACCGATCTCGAGCTGGGACTACACCCAGCCCGGCGCGATGATCGGTGCCTACGATCTCGGCCGGCGCGACGGGGAAACCTTCTTGCGTGAATGGCCGTCTGTCCTGAAGACGGAGCTTGGCACCGCCGCGTAGCGTCCAACCAACGCGCCGGCCGTCCTCGCGGCTCCGTCATCGCGATGTGCAACGCGGCCCTCGCGCCGCCACAGGAGGCATTGATGACGAAACGCCAGGCAAGACCCACGACCGAGCGCCAGAGCGCCCGCAGGGCGACC
>NZ_JBYOJU010000043.1:0-89822 GCF_057798855.1 Cupriavidus sp. 96C5-1
CGCGGCACACCGTTTATGCCTGGTGACCATAGCGAGTTGGAACCACCCCTTCCCATCCCGAACAGGACCGTGAAACGACTCCACGCCGATGATAGTGCGGATACCCGTGTGAAAGTAGGTAATCGCCAGGCTCTCCCTTGAAACCCCCCAGTACGATAGTACTGGGGGGTTTTGCTATTTAAGGTCCGAAAATGCATGCCACACACACATATGGCGTGCTTTGCACCGGGCGGATCGCGCCTGCATAATTGGTACTCCGCCGTTTCTGACCCTCCAAAAAATCCAGAATGCCAGCCGACGGCGACGCCTCGTGGTTTCTCTACCTGCTCGAATGCGAGGGCAACACGATCTATACCGGGATTACGACCGATGTCGAGCGCCGTTTTGCTCAACATCTGGCGGGAACGGGCGCTAAATACACGCGATCTCGCAAGCCGATCAGGATCCTGGGATGGCAGAGATTCGCGAACCGGTCCGAAGCATCGAAAGCGGAGGCCGCTGCAAAACGGCTGACTTCGGCACAGAAGCGCGCATTTTGCGTGAATTTGACGCGAGATCTGAAACGGCCCCAGGGTGAAGGGCCGGCTGGCACATAGTCTGGCCATACATAGTCTGGCAGGGTGACCGGCCAGACTACGCCAAGTCGCAACTGGCGCGAATCAGACCAGCGTCAGGGTTACGTCGATATTGCCGCGCGTGGCGTTCGAATATGGGCAGACCTGATGCGCCTGCTCCACCAGTTTCTCGGCGGCTGCCCGGTCGAAGCCCGGAATCGAGATCTTCAGTTCCACCTGGATGCCGAAACCTTGCGGGATCGGGCCAATGCCAACCGCGCCTTCGATCGAAGTATCGGCGGGCAAGGTGATCTTCTGCTGTCCGGCAACAAAGCGCATCGCACCAATAAAGCAAGCCGAATAGCCAGCGGCAAACAACTGTTCCGGATTGATGCCGTTCCCGGCGCCACCCATCTCCTTGGGCACCGCGAGCTTGGCGTCCAGCAGGCCATCCGACGATACGGCGCGGCCATCGCGGCCGCCGGTGGCGGTGGCGTGGGCGGTGTAGACGACTTTTTCCAGCTTCATAACGCTCTCCTTGCTTGGCCCTCTGACAGTGAGCCGGTTGGGGCGGCCACTCTCGCGGCCGTCGATGAAAATGAAACCGTTGGATGCGCCGAGTTGCGCGCCTAGTCAGGCAATCGGGCTTCCAGCGTGGCACGCAGGCTTTGCAGGCGTTGTGTCAGTGCCTGGATTTCTTCCAGCGTGCATTGGGTCGCGCACAACATCTGTTGCGGAACGTTCAAGGCCGGCTGCCGCAACCGCCGGCCCGCATCGGTAAGGCTCACGAGAACCCGCCGCTCATCGGCCGAGTCCCGGAGACGGATGACCAGGCCAGCACTTTCGAGGCGCTTCAGCAGCGGTGTCAGCGTGCCCGAATCGAGAGCCAGGCGCTCGCCAAGGGCTGAGACCGTGACTCCATCCAGTTCCCACAGTGCCAGCATGACTAAATACTGCGGATAAGTAAGTCCAAGCTTACTCAGGACCGGCTTGTAAAGCTTGGTCATGGCCAGCGAGGTTGAGTAGAGGGCAAAGCACAGCTGCTTGTCGAGTTGCAGCAGCGTTTCGTCCGGTACGGTCGGGAAGCAGCTTGTAGTCATGGATATATATTACTAGCAATTAAATTGTGCGCAATATAAATTTTCGAGCGCCTCAAGAAGCATTCGGGATCTTCCAGCCGATCCGGGGCGATGCGCCGGCGTTCTTTAAGTCTGGTTTAAGGATCGCGGCTTAGCATGGTCCTGTCGCGTCCGGAAGAGTTCGGACGCCCTGAATGACCAGAAGAGGAAAACGCCATGATTCGCCAGACGCTTGCTCGTTCCGCCATCGGTATTGCGGCCCTGGCCGCTCTTGCCGGAGGCTACACCTATCTGCAGAGGGAAGTGATCACGCCGGGATACGCAGCACCGGCGCCCGTGACTGCCCCGGCCCAGCCCATGGCGGTGGCCGCGCCCACGGATTTCTCGGCGATTGTCGACCAGTACGGCCCTGCCGTGGTCAACATCAGCGTGACGGCGCGCGCCCAGCACACTTCGGCGCAGGTACCGCAGGGCATGGATCCGGACGATCCTCTCTTCCAGTTCTTCAAGCGCTTCGGACCGCAGTTCCAGGGGCCGCAGAACGCCCAGCCGCAACTGGTGCGCGGCCTGGGTTCGGGTTTCATCGTCAGTCCTGACGGCCTGATCCTGACCAATGCGCACGTGGTTGATGGCGCCCAGGAGGTGACCGTCAAGCTGACCGACAGGCGCGAGTTCAAGGCCAAGGTGCTTGGCGCGGATGCGCAGACGGACGTCGCGGTAATCAAGATCGATGCCAAGGACCTGCCGACGGTACGGCTCGGCGATCCGGCGCGAGTGCGCGTGGGGGAACCGGTGCTGGCTATCGGTTCGCCCTACGGTTTCGAAAACACCGTGACCGCGGGCATCGTCAGCGCCAAGTCGCGCTCCTTGCCGGATGACACCTATGTGCCGTTCATCCAGACCGATGTGGCGGTCAACCCTGGCAACTCGGGCGGTCCGCTGTTCAATCAGCGTGGCGAGGTAATCGGGATCAACTCCCAGATCTACAGCCAGACCGGGGGCTACCAGGGGCTGTCGTTCTCGATCCCGATCGACGTCGCGACCAAGGTGCAAGGGCAACTGGTGGCGCATGGCAAGGTCACGCGCGGCCGCCTGGGCATCGGCGTGCAGGAGGTCAACCAGGCCCTGGCGCAATCCTTCGGCCTGGCGAAGCCCAGTGGTGCGCTGGTCAACTCGGTCGAGCCGGACAGTCCGGCCGCGAAGGCTGGCGTCAAGCCGGGCGACGTGATCGTGCAATTGGGCAATGACGTGATCGACCACTCGGGCGACCTGCCGGAGCATGTCGCCGACCTGGCCCCGGGCACGCAGACATCGCTCAAGGTGATCCGCAAGGGCGAGTCCGTGACGCTGACGGTGAAGGTCGGCACGGCGAAGGATGCTGCCGTGGCGGACAAGAACCCGGCCAATGACGTGGGCGGCAAGCTTGGCCTGGCGGTACGCCCGCTGAGCCCGACGGAGAAGCGCGATAGCGGCATCGACGGCGGGCTGGTGGTCGAGGATGTTGCCGGTCCGGCGGCCAAGGTCGGCATCCAGCCGGGCGACGTCATCCTGTCGATCAACGGCACGCCGATCACTTCGGCGGAGCAGTTGCGGGCGCTGGTGGCGAAATCGGGCAAGCAGGTCGCACTACTGGTGCAACGCGACGACGCTCGCATTTTCATCCCGCTCGACCTGGGCTGAGCGCAGACCAGGCGCAAAGTTAACCGCTCTGTTTACAGCGGTGTTAACATCGGCATGAAGCGCAGGCGGGCCGGCACGAAGGTATACGTGCCGGCCCGCCAAGCCTTATTGGAAGCCGAATTCCGGTGCAGATAGGGCTGTCAGAACGCGCGGTAACAGGTATCATCTCGGCTGCGACGCAAGACACGCCGCGAGGGTTTTGGCCCCCGATGCGAAATCGTCTTGCTGACTCGATGACACAAGGAAGTCTATGCAGTTGGATTTCACCCGCGCATCCGCGACCACGGGTACCGAGAGAGCGCGGCGCCTGCCGCAGTCCACGCCCGCCCCCCGCCGGCGCAAGAAAGCCGAAGCCCCGCACTGGGAGCGCGGCTACCGCTCGCACTTCTACCGCAATGAGCGCGGTGAGAAGCTGGGCGAAGTCCGCCTGTCCGAACGCGGCGAAATGCCGGTGGTCTATCGCTGGGCGGCCGGCAACTACTCCGGCGCGGAAGGTTCGCTCGCGCATGCCCGCATGCGCGTCGAGGAAACGATCGGCTTTGGCATGCGCCAACTGCCGCTGTTCTGACTCGCTGCCAGGCGACAGCAACGAACGCAACGACAGCAATCACCGCTTTCCCGTAAAGCGCGTACCGTACCGACAGCAAGCGCCGCCATCACCGCGCGCGCCGCCGGAGTGAATCCCTCCGGCACGCCAGGCAGACCTGGATCGATCCAAAGCGCTGACCGCCAGCTTCCCGGGCCGGACACAGCACAGCCACTACGGCTCGCTCATCGCCGACTCCACGGCACTGCACCCAAGCCATCGGCAAGCGCGCTCAATCCAGCCTGCGCTGCACCAGCATGAAAACGGCCGCCGTCAGGGCAAGCGCGGCGATCAGGCGGTACAAGTCCTCGCAGGCGATCAGCCTGGACTGTGTTTCCACCAGGGTGGCCAGTTGCGCCAGCGCCGCCTGATGGGCATGTCCCGCGTCGAATCCGCGCGCGCCGAACGCCGCTTGCGCTGCATCCATCCATTGTTGCGCCTGCGCCGTGTGCTGGCCGATGGCGCTGGACAGGCTGGTATGCACGGCGAACTGGCGGTTCTGCAGCAGCACCGCGCCGAGCGCGGAAGCGAACGAGGCGGCAATCTGGCGCAGCAGGTTCTTGCTCCGGTAGCCATGGGCGAAGTCTTCATCCGCCAGCGAGCGGAAGGTCAGGCCCGCGATGGGAATGATCACCATCACCCCGAACAGGCCCTTGCCTATCAGTCCCCAGGCAAGCGCCGGCGGACCGGCATCCGGCGGCATCGAGGAGAACCACCATGACGCGCCTGCCATCAGCACCAGGCCGCTTGCCATCAGCGGCTTCTTGTGAGGCAGTTGCGGGGCCACGCGCAGGTAGACGAAGATCCCGGCCAGGCTCACCGTGGCGGCGAAGGTATTGAGCCAGCCCGTGGTTGCCAGCGGCAGGCCGAGCGCCTGCTCGGCATAGATCGGGAACACATAGCCACTCAGGTTGCTGATCAGGTAATAGACGAAATACATCGCCAGCCCGGTCAGGTAGACGGGACTGCGCAGCGCGCGCAGGCGGAGCACCGGCGCGCTGTGATGCCATTGCTGCCAGAGGAACCACATCAGCAGGCCGACTCCCGCCGCGCAGATCAGGGCCAGGCGCAGCGGGTGCGAGAAGATATCGAAGCGGGCTTCGGTCATGGCCGCCTGGAGGGTTACCACGGCCGCGCCGAACAGCAGCAGCGGGCCGAGCGCGGGACCGGGATTGTCCTCGCGTGGCTCGGCATCGGGCAGCAGCAGCCAGGCGCCCAGCGCCGCCAGCGCGGCGAAAGGCAACGCGCCGTAGAACACGTCCTGCCACACGCCGCGCTCGATCAGCTCGGCTGCCATGGCGGGTGCCAGTGCGGACGCCGAAAAAATGCCGAGCATGAAGATGCGGGATGCGCGAGGCCTGTCGGCGGGCGTGAACATCACATTGACCAGGATGCGGCAACTGGTGAACAGCGCACCGCCGCCCACGCCTTGCACGAAGCGCGCGCCGACGAGCTGCGGCAGCGAATGGCTGGTGGCGGCCGCCAGCGTGCCCGCCATGAAGACAAGCAGGGCGCCGGTCAGGTAGTGGCGATAGCCAAAGCGCTGCGCCAGCCATTGCTGCTTGAGGATCATCAACATGCTGCCCACGGCGTAGGCCGCCTGGACCAGGGCAAAGCTGCGCGGGTCGGCGTCGACGCCGCCGACGATGTGGCTCGACGCGAACACGAACATGATGTTCTCGAGGAACTCCACCGAGGTGGTCAGTGCGAGCAGCAACATGAGCAGCGTCTGGCGCTGCCGGTGGCTGAGCAGGCGAAGCCAGCGCAGTCCCAGCCGCAGGGGGCGCAATGCGGAAGCGGGGGTCATGGCTCCAGCGCAAGCAGGTTGGCGTGCATGCGGTTCAGCGCCCGTGTAGTGGCGGCAAGGCCGCCCTCAGCCAGCGGATCCCAGGCCTCGGCATATGCGGCGTGTACCGCAGGCGCGGCGCGTTCGAGCAGCCGGTGGCCGGCGGCGGTCAGCACGAGTTCGGTACTGCGGCGGTCCTGGGTGGAAGCGTGCCGGCGCACCAGGCCGCGTGCTTCGAGCCCGTCCATCAGACGCGTCATCTGGGTCCGCGTGGCATCGAGCGTGGTGCCGAGTTCGGACGGCAGGGTGGGCTGCGCCTCGTCGGTGGCGAGCATGCTGATGGCCAGGTATTGCTGCAGGTCCAGCTCGAACGGCGCGAGTGCGCGATCGATATGGGTGCGTAGCAGGCGGGCGGTTCGCAGCAGCAGGCGGGAGGCCAGGATCAGGTCTCGCGGCGCTTCCGGGTGACTGGCACAGAAGCGGTCGATGCGGTCTTCGAAGGACATGGAAGGAGGAACCAGGTGATGCGGGCGCAACGGCATGCGGCCAGCAATATGATTTCAAACGTAATCATATCATCTGAAACAAATGCGCGCTGGAATGCTTCGGAAACGGCTCAGCCCGCTCGTGGAAGGCGCGCAAGCCGCCGCAAGGCCTGCCGCAGGCCGGCCAGTTCGGCAGCGCGCAGAGCGGGTGGCAAGCGGCTGTAGCGCAGCTTGATGTAGCGTTCGCTGAAGTCACGCACAGTGTCCGCGGCGGCCGGCAAGGTCCGCGCAGCGCGGGCGGCGTAGTCCTGGGGTCCCTCCGAGGGCGCGCGCACGCATCCATGGCGCGCCAGGCGGCGGCAGAAGCGTTCGTACATTGCCTGGACCGGATCGGCCCGGCGGCGCTTGAACGCCAGCGGCAGGAGCGCCAGCAGACTCAGCATCGCCAGGCCAGCCAGCAGGGTCTGCGGCAGGCTGTCGCCGATGCCGAGCTGCCGCATCAGGCGTGCCTGCTGGCCGCGATCGTATTGCAACACCCAACGCTGCCAGGTGTAGACCGCGCCGTCCATGCCCCAGCGCAGGTCTTGCAGCCAGCCGGGCTCGCGCATTGCGCGCAGCGCTGCGATCTCGCTGGCCGCCAGCGCCGCGTCGATGCCGCGCTCGACCCGGCTCGGCGCCACCGCGCTGGTGGGGTCGACCCGTACCCAGCCACGCCCCTCCAGCCAGATCTCGGCCCAGGCGTGGGCGTCGGCCTGCCGCACGATGTAGTTGCCGCCGATCGGGTTGTACTCGCCGCCCAGATAGCCGGTCACCACCCGCGCCGGCACGCCCGCGGCACGCATCAGGAAAACGAAGCTGCTGGCGTAGTGCTCGCAGAAGCCGCGCCGCGTGTCGAACAGAAAGCTGTCGATCTGCTCGCGGCCAAGCGGCGCCGGCGACAGCGTATAGCTGAACGGTGCCGCGGCGAACAGCCGCAGGGCGGCACGCGCCCGTTCCGCCGGGTCGGGATAACGCTCCGCCCACGCGGCCGCCAGTGCCCGGCTGCGTGGATTGCCGGCCGGCAACGCCAACGCCAGTTGCCGGGTCTGCAGATCGAGTGGCTGCGCCGCGGCCGGGGCCGAACGCGCACGGTAGCGCAGGCGGCGCTCGACCGGTTCGCGGGCGAAGAACTCGCCATCGGCATTCACCACCGCGCCGGCGCCGGGGGCAATCGCCTGGCCGCGATCGAGCAGGAACAGCCAGGAGTGCTGGCTGGGTTCCAGCGTGACGCTGTAGTTGACGGTGCCGCTTGCCAACGGCATGCCGGCGGTCTCGCCGGGTTGTCCCGCGCCGTACGCCGCCGTGTCATCGGCAGCTGGCAGGGCCGGTGCCGGTATTGCCTGCCGTTGCCGCAAGGTCGCCGGCCGCCAGGTCTGGCCATCGAATTGCCACAGCACCAGCGCGCGCCAGTACAGAGCACCGGCCGGCAGCGGGCCGCCCTCCACGTCGGCGCGCAGCGCCACCTCGGTCGATTGCGCCAGCTGGCTCACGCTGCCGGGGTTCATGGTGTCGCTGATGCCGGTGGCGGCGACGGTCTCGGCTTGCGGCAGTTGCCACAGCGGACGGTCCAGGCGCGGGAACAGGACGAACAACAGCAGCGCCCAGGGCAGGCCGGTCAGCGTCAGGCGGCCGAGCAGTGGCCACACCGCGAGATGGCCGCGCGCCTCGGGGTGGCCCAGGAACAGCCAGTTGCGCAGCAGCCAGGCCGCCATGGCGAGGCTATACAAGGCCAGCCAGAATGGCTGGTCGAACAGGTACAGGCTCAGCAGCAGGTAGAAGCAAAGCTGGGTCACCAGCGTGGCGTCGGCCAGTACCCGGCATTCCAGCAGCTTGAGCACGACGAAGGCGCCCAGCAGCGCCACCGACAGGTCGCGCCCCATATTGCCGCCGGCCTGCCAGACCAGCGCCACCGCCACCAGCAGCACCAGGCCCGCGATCAGCCCCAGCATCAGGCGCGACGGCAGTGGCGCGCGCTGGCGCCACAGCAGCCAGCGCCAGCCCATCAGCAAGACCAGCAGGACGCTGATGGCCACCGGCAGCGAGCGCGCCTGCGGCGCCAGCACCAGCGCCAGCTGTCCCAGCAGCAAGCCATGCTCCTCGTGCGCAAGCGGACGCGGCGGCAGTTTCATCGCGGCGCTTCCGGCATGGCCTGTCCGGGCCGGCCAGGCCATAGCGCCAGGGCCTCAAGGCAGGCCCGGCGATGCGCGCCGCCATGGCCGGGCGGGATGTCCACACCGGGCAGGCGCAACCCGATATCGGCCATCTCGCCTGCGGCCAGCACCCAGGCGCACAGGCGCGACAGGCGCGCCTCGGCGGCCATCGCCGGCGGCAGCGACTGCCAGTCCAGCCAGTACGCCGGCTGGCTGCCGGCCTGCCCGGTGCGGCTCAGCCAGCGGCCGGTGCGCGCGCTGTGTTTCCAGGCGATGCGATGGAGCGGGTCGCCGCTGCGGTAGCGCCGCAGCTGGTCTATGCCATCGTCCGACGGCAGGCACGCAATGCCGTCGTCGTCGGGCTGCGCGGCAAACGGCAGCGGTGGCGCGCCGGCTTCCGGCCGCGGGTAGACCAGCGCGGCCAGCGGCAGGTCGGCATGGCTCCATACCCGGAACAGGCCAAGCGGGAAGCGGCTCGACAAGGTCACGCGCGGCAGCGCCAGCCAGCCGCGCCGGGTGGTGGGCAGGTGCAAGGTCAGCAGGCCCGTGGCGTCCCGGGCCAGGCTCAGGCTCTCGGGCAGCGCGCCGGCCCGGGCCGGCAGGCTGGCCTCGATGCCGATGCGCACGGGCGCGTCAGCGCCGGCGATGCGCAGGCTGAAGGCGGCCGGCTCGCCGGCAAAGGCGGGTGTGGCGCCGGCGCCGGCCACCGTCATGTCGAGCAGGTTGCGGTAGGCCTGCCACATGCAGGCCATGCCGATGCCGCCAAGCAGGAAGGTAAGGGCGAAACCCAGGCTGATGTTGTAGTTCAGCGAGGTCAGCAGCATGGCCATCAGCAATGCCGCGAAGCCCAGGCCAGCGCGGCTGGGCAGGATATACAGGTGGCGCCGGTCGAGCGTCACCACGCCCTGCCGTGGCGTGCGGGGACGCTGCAGCCAGGGTGGGGAGGCCCATGCCAGGCGCTTGCTGCCGGACGCGGGCGGGGCCGCCGTGCGCGGCGTGGAGAACGGCCGGCTGCGCGACATGGCTGCTCAGGGAATGGCGACGCCGGCAAGCAGGCGGGTCAGCGCCTCCTGGCCATCGCCGGCCCCGGTGGCCGGCAGCAGGCGGTGGCCGGCCACCGGCGCGAAGACGGCCTGCACGTCCTCCGGCAGCACCATATCGCGCTGGTGCAGCAGCGCCCAGGCGCGGGCGCAGGCCAGCAGCGCCAGGCCGGCACGCGGCGACAGTCCGGCGGCGAAGCCGCCATGCGTGCGCGTGGCCTGCACCAGGGCGAGGACATAGTCCACCAGCGCCGGGCCCGCATAGACCTGTGCCGCGGCTTGCTGCAGCGCGCTGACCTGCTCGGCGTCCATCACCGGCGCGCCGGCCGCGGGCGCCGCCCCGCCGAGATAGAGCACGCGCTCGAAAGCCGGATCGGGATAGCCCAGCGACAGGCGCATGGTGAAGCGGTCGAGTTGCGATTCGGGCAGGGCGTGGGTGCCGATCTGGTCCTGCGGATTCTGCGTGGCGATGACGAAAAAGGGCGACGGCAGCGCATGGGTGACGCCGTCGTGCGTGACTTGTCCTTCCGCCATGGCTTCCAGCAAGGCGCTCTGCGTCTTGGGCGTGGCGCGGTTGATCTCGTCGGCGAGTACCACCTGGGCGAATACCGGGCCGCGATGGAAGCGGAACTCGGCGCTGTCGCGCACAAAGACGGAGACGCCGATCAGGTCGGCCGGCAGCAGGTCGCTGGTGAATTGCACGCGCTGGAACTGCAGGCCGAGCGTGCGCGCCAGCGCATGGGCCAGCGTGGTCTTGCCCACCCCCGGCAGATCCTCCAGCAGCAGGTGGCCGCGCGCCAGCATGCAGGCCAGCGCCAGCCGGATCTGCGTGGGCTTGCCCAACACGATGCGGCCGAGCTGGGCTTCCGCCTCGGAGAGCGATGCGACGATGCGTGGGCGAGCGGTCACAGGAGGCCTGCGGGTCGGAAGAAGGACCCGGCCATTGTAGCGGCGCGCGAGCGCGGCGGAACAGTCTGTTTGCGCACGCAATGCACGCCGGGCGCGCTGGATTGCCCGGCTTCTGGCATTATCGAAGTTGTGTGCTCAGCCAACCCCTTCATCCGCTGCAATGAACTCCCCGCTTGCTGTCCCGCCGGGCGCCGTTACCACGGCAGCCCCGGCTTCGGCCATCGCCCCGAACGCCGCTGAACTGAATGAACTCAACCGCGCCTTCCATGCCGACGGCTATATCGTGCTGCGAGGCTTTGCCCCGCCCCAGGTCTGCGACCGCATCGAACAGGTAACGCGTGCGCAACTGGCGGCGGCCGTCCCGCCCGTGGAGTACGAAGCCGAACTCGGCTATCCAGGCGCGCCCGCCAGCCGCGACGCCGCTGGCGGCGGCACGGTTCGGCGCCTGCGGCAGGCCTACGGGCGCGATCAAGTGTTTCGCCAATGGGCGTCCGATCCGGCCCTGACGGAAGTGGTGGCCACGCTGCTGGGCGAAGCGCCGCGCCTGACCCTCGCGCACCATAACTGCGTGATGACCAAGCATCCGCACTATGGCAGCCAGACTGGCTGGCACCGCGACACCCGCTACTGGTCGTTTGCCAGCCCGGAACTGGTGACGGTGTGGCTGGCGCTGGGGCGGGAGGACGAGACCAATGGCGTGCTCCGCGTGATCCCTGGCTCGCACAGGGTCGCGCTAGAGCCCGGCCAGCTCGATGCGGCGGAATTCCTGATCGAGTCGCATCCGGCCAGCCAGGCCCTGCTGGGTGGCGTGCGGCCCCTGGCCCTGGAGCGCGGCGACGTGTTGTTCTTCGACAGTCGGCTGTTCCACAGCGCGGGCCAGAATGCCTCGGAGGCGGTCAAGCTGTCGGCTGCCTTTGCCTACTTCGGCGCCAGCAACCATCCGCTGCCGGGTACGCGGTCGGCCGAGTTCGGCAGCGTCGAGCTGCCAGCACCGGCGGCCCGCTAGCCGCCCCGGCGCGCTATCTGCGTATCTGCGTATCTGCGTTTCGGTATCAGGTACGCAGGCTGATCAGGCTGGAGATCTTTTCGGCCGCGGCCAGCAGCGGCGGCAGGAAGCTGCCGGCCATCTCGTCGGCGCTGGTGCGGTTGGCCTGGCCGCTGATATTGATGGCGGCGATGACCTGGCCGGCGCGATTGCGGATCGGCGCCGCCAGCGAGACCAGCCCTTCTTCCAGCTCCTGGTCGTTCAGGGCCCAGCCGCGCGCCCGGATGGCGGCGACGATGGCCTTCAGTGCTGCCGGATCGGTGACGGTGCGGCTGGTGCGGGCGCGCAGCTCGGTCGCGCCCAGCACCCGGTCGAGCTCGGCATCCGGCAGGCCGGCGAGCAGCACGCGGCCCATCGAGGAACAATAGGCCGGCAGCCGGCTGCCGATCGACAGGTTGATCGTCATGATCTTGCGCGCCGGCACCCGCAGCACGTAGACGATTTCGGTTCCGTCCAACACGGAGATCGAGCAGCTTTCGTGCACTTCCTGGGACAGCGCTTCCATGATCGGTTCGGCCAGGTTCCAGAATGGCATCGACGTCAGGTAGGCAAAACCGAGGTCCAGGATCTTGGGCGTCAGGCGGAACAGGCGGCCATCGGCGCGCACATAGCCCAGGCCGACCAGGGTCAGCAGGATGCGGCGGGCGCCGGCGCGGGTCAAGCCGCTGGCCTGCGCGATCTCGCTGAGGGTCTGCGCCGGGTGCTGCGCGTCGAAGGCACGGATGACCGATAGCCCACGTGCGAAAGACTGCACATAAGTGTCGCTCGGCTTCTCCTGACCCGGCGCGGGGGCGGGGTTCCCGGAGATGTCCGCGGCTGGGTTTGCGGGATGGTCGGAAGCGGCAGGGCTGGCCATTGATCGGTTCGGCTGGCGCCGAAAACGCACGGAAAGGCCGAAAGGGTAGAGGAAATGCGCGCCATGCGCCAGTAGCGCGGGCATCGGGGCCGCGCCGGCCGGGGCAGTCTGCCGCATAATGTCGCGCGCTTTGGAGAATATCGCCTGCAAAGCGACGGCAATGCGCCTGTGTTGCGTTTGTGTTGCGTTTGTTAAGGGAAAAGGAACCTGGTCCGGTGAGCGAGACAATCCAGTGGAATGATTGGGAAGCCTTCTGTTGCGTGGTGGAGCAAGGCACTTTCACGGCCGCGGCCGAGCAGCTCGACTGCCCGAAGTCCCGGGTTTCCGCGGCGGTGGCGCGGCTCGAGTCCGCCATCGGCTCCAAGCTGCTCCAGCGCACCACGCGGCGCATGCGCCTGACCGATGCCGGCAGCGCGGTGTATCGCGATGTGGCGCCGCTGTTCGCGCGGCTGCGCGAGATCCGCCATGAAACGCTGGCGCGGGAGGAGCGCGTGCAAGGCGTGCTGCGCATCGCCACGCCCTACGAGTTCGGGGCCCAGCAACTGGGCGGCGTGATCTGCCGGACGCTGGCGGCACATCCCGCGCTCGATGTGCAGGTGGAGATTTCGCAGGGCATGGTCGATCCCATCCGCGACGGCTTTGATATCGCCTTTGTCGCCGTGGACGCCGACCTGCCCGATTCCGGGACCGTGGCGCGGCGCATCTATCACGTCGAGCGCGGCTTGTTCGCGGCGCCGGCACTGGCCGCATCCCTGCCCCTGCAACTGGCCCCCGAGGATCTGGCCAACCTGCCCACCCTGACCACGCCGGGCGACAGGATGTGGGAATTCATGCGCGGCGAAGAACGCGTGTCGGTGCCCATCCGGCCCCGCATGCAGACCTCCAACGCGGAACTGAGGCTGCAGGGGGCACTGGCGGGGCTTGGCATTGCCCGCCTTTCCATGATCTATTGCGAGGCGGAGATTGCCCAGGGGCGGCTGGTCAGGGTGCTGCCGGACTACCCGCCGCCGCCGCTGCGGGTCTTCGCCTTGCTGCCTGACCGGCGGCTGCAGCCGCGCAAGGTGCGCGTGTTCATGGAAGCGGTCGAGGCCATGATGGCCACCGATCTGCAGGACCGGAACGACGCAGCCGCGCCCGGCCCGTGAGGGCTGGCGCGGCTGCGGGGGCAGGCGTGGGCCGGCTGGCAGGCTAGCCCTTTGCTGCTGTTGCTACGGCTTCTACTTCTATTTCCACTTCCAAATCTACTGCTGCGGCAGCCTCTTCCAATGCTGCCGGCAATGGCCGGGCGCGCTCAGGCGCCGTCGCTGAAGCTGCTGCGGGGCTCGTTCACGCCGCGGGCGCCGTCGGAAAAGACGTCGCGCTGGCCGATGCGGGCGCCATCGGTGTACGGGTCGCGCGGGCCGTTGCGGGCGCCGTCGGTGAAGGCATCGACGGTGCGGCCGATGCTGCCGTCCAGGCGGGCCAGGTCCGATACCGGGGTGGCGGCGTGGGCGGAGGCGGCAGCCATCGACAGTCCGATGGCGCAGAGGAGGGTGGCGGCGAGGGTACGGGGTTGTGCGAGGGTCTTCATGATGCTTCCTTTTCTTCTGGCATGTCGTGGTGCGTTCCACGTTGGCTGTAATGTAGGCGGCCCTCTGCTCAGGAAAAAGCGCTAATCACCAAAACACTGTTCGTCCATATGGACAATCACCGCGGACCCGTGCCGCAGGGGCCGTCCTGCCCCCTTGCGGCACGTTCGCTCAGAGACCGAAGAAACGGGCGCCGAACAGCCCGGCGCCCAGCCGGGCGATGACCATCAGCAGGATCTGGGCGATCACGAAGAGCACCAGGGGCGAGATATCGAATCCGCCCAGCTGCGGCACCATGCGGCGGATGGGCCGCAGCAGCGGCGCGGTCAGGTGGCTGATGGCTGGCGTGACCGGCGAATGCGGGTTGACCCAGGAGAGGATCGCCATCAGCAGCGTCACCCACATCACCATGCTGATGCCCCACTTCAGCATATTGAGGACGGCAATGAGCAGGATCAGCGGCAGCGAGCCCAGCGGATCGGCGCCGGAAAGCAGCACGACCAGCAGCAGGAATACCACGGCCGTGAGCCAGGCGCCGATCACGCTAGCCCAGTCGATGCCGCCGAGGCCGGGTATCACCCGGCGCAGCGGCCGCACCAGCCAGTCGGTGACCTGGAACACGCCTTGCGAGACGGGGTTGCGCGTGGGCAGCCGTGTCCATTGCATCCACAGGCGCAGCAGCAGCGCCATGCCGAACAAGGTGAAGACGGTATCGAGCAGGAAAAGGGCGATTTCCGTGAACATCGGTTTCGGTTCCGGTGGCAGTGGTGAGATTGGCAGGCAGGAGTGTCTGCGAACGCACAGATTCTGCCATACCCGCATGGGCCGCGGTCGAAACGCGGACGGGCTGGTATGTGGGCCGGCATGCCGTGGCTGCTCTCCTGTCCAGCCCGGGCAGCTCGCGGGCTGCCTCTATAATGGGCGTCGAGCCAAGTTCCAGCATACCGACGCTGCCCTGCCATGACCCGTCAGCCTGCCGCATCCAGATCCCCGCTTGCCAAGCAGGATTTCGAGGCGTTATCCGATTTTCGCTATCAGCTGCGCCGGTTCCTGCGGTTTTCCGAGGATGCCGCGCACAACGAAGGCCTGACCGTGCAGCAATACCTGCTGATGCTGCATATCCGTGGCTGTGCCGGTAAAGACTGGGCTTCGATCGGGGAACTGGCCGAGCGCCTGCAGGCCAAGCAGCATGGCGTGGTGGCGCTGGTCAACCGCTGCGAGGCGGCCGGCCTGGTCAAGCGCAAGGCCAACGCGGATGACCGGCGTATCGTGGAAGTCCACCTGCTCGCCAAGGGCGAGCGCTTCCTGAGCCGGCTGGCGATGCTGCACCGGAGCGAGCTTGAATCGCTGCGTGGCACCTTCCGCGTGGCGCGCCTCACGGCCTTCAACGACGACGGCGCGGAGCGCGCCTGAGCTGCAGCGAGGGGATGCGCCCGGTTTTTCATGGCCCGGTGCGATTTTCGTTACAGGCGGTTACCAATCACAAGCCTCGGTGACACCCGCGGCGCCCTGCCGGCCCTAGACTCGCGCGCATCACCACTCGCGACATCCGCAGGAGCTCCACATGCCTTTCCCTTCCTTTCCCCTTCGTGCCGCCGCGCTGGGCTTGCTTGCGGCCGGCGCCCTTACCGGCTGCGTGACCGCCCCCTATGGCGGGTATGGCGGATATGGCGGGGCCTACGGGAATAACGGCGGCTACGGGGCGTACGGCAGCAGCGGCGCGCAGGCCGGCGGCGCATATCCCGTTGCCTACCCGCAGCAGGGCTACGAGCAACAGGGCTATCAACAGCAAGGCTACGAGCAACCGGCCTACCCGCAGCAAGGCTACCCGCAGCAGACCGCTCCGCAAGCCGGCTATCCCCAGACCTATCCGGCCGAAGGCGGCTACGGTAACGATGCCTACGGCGTGCGCTACGGCCAGGTCGAATCCATCGAGATGCTGCCCGGGCAAGCGCCGGGAGGGAGCGGTGCCGGTGCCGTGATCGGCGGGGTCGTGGGCGGCCTGCTCGGCCACCAGGTGGGTGGTGGCCGCGGCAACACGGTGGCCACCATCGGCGGCGCGGTGGCTGGCGCGCTGGCCGGCAACGAGGTAGAGAAGCGCGCCAACACGGCGCCACCGGCGTACCGTATCCGCGTGCGCACCACCGACAACGCCTATCTCACGCTGACCCAGTCGACACCCTACAACCTGCGCAATGGCGACCGGGTCAAGGTGCAGAACGGGGTGGCGATGCCCTACTGACAATGGGGTTGCCGGGATCTCCGGCGCCGCTTGCTCCTATTGTGCAGGGTGTAGGGGTCTCCAGGGGGTGCGGCGCATTCCATCTTGCGCCTGCCGCTATCCTCCTATCCCAAGGCGTGCGGCATGAAGATCCTGATGCTACTAATGCTTCTCCGGTAGGCGGGCGGGCGCAGCGGGGCGCGATGCACCGCGCCCCGCCAATGGCGCCGGATCAGTCGCCGAACAGACCCGCGTAGTCCTCGCGCAATTGCCGCTTGAGCAGCTTGCCGGCGGTGTTGCGCGGCAGGTCCGCCACGAAGACGATGCGCTTGGGCACCTTGAACGGCGCCAGCGCGGCGCGTGCATGCGCGAGCAGCACCGCCTCCTCCGCCCGCGCATCGCGCTTGAGCACCACGCAGGCCGCGACCGCTTCGACCCATTTCGGATGCGGCAGCGCGAACACCGCGGCTTCGGCTACCGCTTCATGCTGGTACAGGCATTCCTCGACTTCCCGGCTGGAGACGAGCACACCGCCGGAGTTGATCACGTCCTTGATGCGGTCGACCACGTAGAGATAGCCTTGCGCGTCCATGAACCCAAGATCGCCCGAGTGGAACCAGCCACCGCTGAAGGCTTCGGCGGTCTGCCCGGGCTTGTCCCAGTACCCCGTCAGCAACTGCGGCGAGCGGTGCACGATCTCGCCGAGCTCGCCGGGTCTGGCATCCTGCATTTTTTCGTCGACGATGCGCGTTTCCACATTGAGCACCGGCCGTCCGGCCGAGGCGGGGCGTTCGCGATGTTCCTCAGGTCCCAGTACCGTCGCCAGTGGCCCGATCTCGCTTTGCCCGTAGCAGTTGTAGAAGCCGAGCGCCGGCAGGCGCTCGCGCAATTCCTGCAACACGGGCAGCGGCATGATCGATGCGCCGTAATAAGCCTTGGTCAGGGTGCCCAGTTGCCCGGGATCGAATTCCGCATGGCGCAGGAGCGCGATCCAGACGGTGGGCGGCGCGAAGAAGCTGGTGATGCCTTCCTCCCGCACCGTGCGCAGGCAGAAACCCGGCTCGGGGCTCTGCGCCAGCAAGGCGGTGCCGCCCATCAGCAGCAAGGGCATCAGG
The DNA here is from genome assembly GCF_057798855.1 of Cupriavidus sp. 96C5-1. Classification (NCBI taxonomy): domain Bacteria; kingdom Pseudomonadati; phylum Pseudomonadota; class Betaproteobacteria; order Burkholderiales; family Burkholderiaceae; genus Cupriavidus; species Cupriavidus sp. 96C5-1. Next base: position 17,114 of record NZ_JBYOJU010000043.1, read on the forward strand.
AACACATGCATCTGCGCCGAATGGTAGAGCGGCAGCGCGGCCAGCGCGTAGTCTTCCGGCCGGATGTCGCATGACGCGATGGCGCTCATGTATTCGGCCAGCAGGGCGCGATGCGTGAGTACCGCACCTTTGGGCGCCGAGGTGGTCCCGGAGGTATAGAGGATCTGTGCCGGCATGGTGTCGTCGAGGCTGGCCAGGATCTCTCCCGCGGGGCCCCCGGCCGCCGCCAGCACGTCGTGTGCGCCGCCGCCGTACAGGCTGCCCAGCAAGGCGCAGGGCAGCCCTTCGACATGGGCAGCCAGCGCCGGATCGGCGAACAGCGCGCTGGCGCCGGACTGGGTGACGATATATTCCACCTCGCCGCGCGTCATCGAGAAGTTCACCGGTACGTGGACCAGCCCGGCACGCAGGCAGCCCAGCCACAGCAGCACATAGGCATCCGAATTCTTGCCGAACGCCGCCACGCGGTCGCCGGGGCGCAGACCCCAGCGCTGCAGCGCTGCCCCCACGCTGGCTGCCGCGGCTTCGAGCTGGCGGTAGGTCCAGGTGCGCTCGCCGAAGCGCAGCGCGGCTTTGTCGGGACTGCGCCTTACCGCGCGGGCGATGGCATCGGGAATCGTGTTGCGCAGGACGCGCTGCTGCTCTGACTGCATGGTGGTCTCCGTTTTGTTTTTAGGGTCCAGCAAGTCTTGAGCCTATGCCGCTCTGCATCATTCGCCGGTCATGACGCGGCAGTAGCGGCACTGGCATTCGAGGGGCAGCATACGGGCGCTCCGGCGCAGGTGCAAGGCACTCCGGCGGGGGGAGACGCCGGACGCTTGCCTGGCGCAAGCGCGAAGGGGAGGGTGGGCGGGTGGTGCCCGCGCCACGGGCCTGCCGCGGCGCGGGTGTGCGGCCCGGTGGCCGCGGTGAGCTCCGGCTTACAGTGCGCCGGCCAGGAAGGTCAGGGCACGGCCATGGGCCAGCACGGCGGAAGGCTGGTGATAGGAGCCGCGCGCCCAGCAGTTGAAGCCGTGATCGGCCTGCGCATAGACATGGATTTCCGCGTGCGGGTTGCCGGCTACCGCGGCACGCACGCGCTCGACCGCTTCGCCGGGAATATGCGCATCGAGCGCGCCGTAATGGAATTGCACCGGCACCTTGATGCCGGCTGCTTCCTGCAGGTTGCTCTGGATGCCGCCGCCGTAGTACGGAACCGCCGCATCGACCAGGCCACGCGCGGCGGCCAGGTAGGACAGCAGGCCGCCGAAGCAATAGCCGACCGCGGCGATCCTTGCGCCCACGCCCAGCCGGGCGCGCAGGGTCTTGGCAGTCGCGGCGAGATCCTTGACCGCCAGTTCCACGTCGACCTGCTGGCGCAGCTCCAGCGCGCGGGCCATGTCGTCGCCGGCGTAGCCCAGTTCCACGCGCGGCGCCTGGCGCCAGAACACGTCGGGCGCCAGCACCACATAGCCGTCCAGCGCGTACTGGTCCGCCACGGCGCGAATATGCTCATTGACGCCAAAGATTTCCTGCACAAGCACGATGCCCGGGGCATTGGCGGCATTGCCGCCGGGAGGCAGGGCGAGGTAGGCATCGAAGGCGCCGCCTTCGGTTTCGACTCGGATCCATTGGCTGTTGTCAGGCATGGTGGCTTGCTCCATCGGTGGTGGGACTGAGGAAAGGTAAAGGCAGGGCAGGGATAAGACAGCGGTAAGGCGAAGACGGGGAATCCGGCAAACCGCAAGTGTGCCACTGTCCGGGCGGACGTGCTGGGTGATGTCCCTTGGCTTCGGACAAAACAGTTGGCTTCGCTGGTTGTGGCTCCTTGCCAATCCACCCCTCTCCCCGGCCCTCTCCCCATGGGGGCAGAGAGCGTGGCAGCCGTCGTCATTCCAGACGGCTTTGGCGCATTGGCCGGCTTCGGCCAATGCGCCAATCGGGATGGCCAGGCCTTTGGTGGAAGACTAGCTCGCGGGGTGAACGCCGGGCAGGAACTCGATGCCGGTCCGCTTTACCAGTTCGCCGTAGGAGATCGGCTTGCCCGGCCGCGCGCTGTCCGTGTTCTCGATCCAGTGTGCCCAGGCCCGGTTCGTCGACGGGTCATAGACGAGCTTGTAGAGGTAGGTAGGGACCCACACTCTCCCATTGCCGATGGTACGGATATTCCCGTCGAAAACCGGCCCCGTGATCACGTAGACATCGCCGGCCGCGCGCATGGCGTACTTGCGCGTCGCTTTTTCGATGGAGGCCCAAGTCTTGCGGTTGTTCTGGCTGGACTGCGGCACCACGTTGGCCAGCGTGAAGGATTGCGCCATGGCTTGCGCCGTCGGCTGATCGGCCGCGGGCGACATATGGCCCCGGTCCAGGCCTTCATTGCCCTTGTAGTCGTCCAGTTCCGCCCGCTCCGCCCGCGGCAGGCGCGCGTCGGAGAAGAAGCGGTTGGTTCGTTCTTCGTCCTGCGCATCGATCAGTTGCGCGCGCGACAGGCGCTCGGCTACATACAGCGGTGTCTTGCTGCGGCCGGAATGCATGACCGCGAAGGCGTCGTAGCAGAGTTCGCGCAGCTTGAGCTCGGCCGAGGCCGGCGTCTTGGGTGCGGTGCTTTGCGCGAAAAATTGAGGACATTGGGAAAAGCCGCCGGAGGCGCTGGCCAGACCGGAGGTCAGGCACAGAGCCATCGAGAGGAAAAGCTTCTTCATTCGGGAACGCAATCCTTAAAAATCAGGGTGACCACCGGAGAGGTCGAGTCGGTGGTCAAGGCAGTTAAGCCCGCGCAAGGCGGCCGCATGGACGCGAGGCAGGCCGTGCGGCGCCCGGGGAGCAGATCGGCCCGGGCCGCGGGCGGCCGGGCATTTTGCCAGACTGGGGCGCAATGTGGCGACAGAGACGGCCAGGGGCGGCAATGAGAGGGTTCTCATTTCGCGCCGCCGCTCCTTCTATAATCCCGCTCTGCATCACCACCACGCGCGTGCATTTCCACGGCGCATATCACCATGCTCAACCGGCTCGAAATGCTGAGGATTTTCTGCGCCGCGGCGGAGTCAGCTTCGTTCAAGGCAGCCGCGACACGGCTGGGTACCTCGCCGCAGACCGTGACGCGCGCGGTCAAGGATCTCGAGGAAGCCGTGGGCGAGCCGCTGTTCCACCGCAATACCCGCCAGATCCGCATCACCGCCGCCGGCGAGCGCCTGGCCGAGCGTGCGCGCTCGGCGCTGCTCGATGTCGACAGCCTGTTCGCGCATCCGGCCAGCCGCTCGGATTCCGAACTCAAGGGCATCGTGCGGATCACCGCGCCCAGTACGCTCGGCCGGCAGCACTTGCTGGTGGCGCTGCGGCAGCTGGCGCTGGCGCATCCCGGCATCACGCTGGATATCCGGCTCTCGGACCAGCTTGCCGACGTGGTCGACGACGAAATCGACATCGGCCTGCGGCTTGGCATGTTCCGCGACCAGCGGCTGGTGGCGCGCATGCCCACGCGGGTGGGCTTTCACGTGGTGGGCACGCCGGAACTGGTAGCGCGCGTGGGCGAGCCGGCCGACCTGGCCGACCTGGCCTCGCTGCCCGCCACCGGGCTGATCGACCGCAGCACCGGCCGTGCCTGGCCCTGGTATTTTGCCGAGGGCGAGCAGTTCAGCCCGCGCTGCGCAGCGTTTCTCACGGACGATCCAGAGACCGAGATGGAGGCGATCCTCGCCGGCCTGGCCTATGGCCAGTTGCCGGACTACCTCGCGCTGCCCCACCTGCGCTCGGGCCGCCTGGTCAGCGTGCTGGAGCGCTATGCGCCAGCGCCATGGGGCCTGTATATCTATCGCTCGCGGCGCAGCCCGGTGCCGATGCGCATCCGGCTGGTGTTCGACGCGCTGGTGGCTTACTTCACCGACAAGGGCACCGCGCCGGTGCCCTGAACGCCACCACGCCCGGGACTTCCGCTTGCGCATCCCGTCCGCGCCATGCCAGCCGGCACGGCCCTTGTCGGTGGGAACGATTCCGAGAAATGGAATACAAAAATCGAGACGTTTCCATTTTGATTGATGCTGGTGGCAAACATAATCAGTCGGCGATTTCTACCAGCAAGCCATCCCGGCCGATTCCGCGGCCCGCGCGATTGCCTATGCGATCGAGCAGCCGTCCGAGGTGGATATCAATGAGATCGTGCTGCGTCCTGCGGTGCAGGAATTCCGAGCGCGGCGCCCCGGCGATGCGCCTGTCAGGCGGCGCGCGGCGCCTTGCGGCTACGCACGCCCGAGGGACGGACCTGCTGCAGGGCGCGCAGGCTCTGGATGGCATCCTCGATGGCTTCGATCCCCTGCGTGAGGCGGTCGCGGGCCTGGCCCAGTGCGGTCTGGGTCTCGGCGTCGAAGATGGCCAGGTGGTCGAGCGAGTCGACCTCGGCCTGCAATTGACCGACCAGCCGTCTGAGCTGCGCGGTGCTGTGTGAAGCGGTGGAGCGAATTGCCATTGCGGTCTCCGGGAAGGCAGGGCGCACATCCGTAAGGTAGAACGTATGCGCCGGAAAGGACAAACACTTTCTCGGCGCATACGTGCGCTTTACGGGTTTGGCAACTTATCGCAAAAAGAGTGCAATAAGACTGCAAGATTGCTGTTACACATGGCCGCGATGGCATGAACCTTGCCTTGCCCTCTTCCTCGCGCGCGTGCCGGAACAGGCTGTGCCATTGCCGCGAGGCGTGGCCCTGGTTTCGCCCGGGAGCCTGGCAGGCAGATCCCGATCGCCGGTGCGAGGCCCTTAGAAAGTTTGCCGCATGCCAAGCATGACCCCGAGCCGCGTCGTGCCGCTGGAGGACATCACCGGACTGCCGCCCCAGTATTCGGTCTCGCGCCCCATGGCGCCGCTACGCGCCCGCACGGCATCGATTTCCAGGAACAGGCTGGTCCGCTTGGAGAGCGCATAGTCCGCGACCGCGGCAACGGCATCCGCCGACCCTCCGCCGAGGACCTGGGGCAGGGGCTGGAACTGCGTGGCGACGGCGCCGCTTTGCTGGTAGCGATAGTAGGCGGCCGACAGGTGCAAGGCCGGCGTCAGCTGATGCCCCAGTCCGGCGAAATAGATACCGAAGCGCGCGGCTCCCGCATCTTCGCGGCGGCCCATATGCCCGAGATAGAGGGTGGACTTGCCGAAGGCGTACGAGCCGCCCGCGGACCAGTTGCGGATAGTGTTGGCGCCGTCCGCCGTGCGCCGCTGATCGTATGACACGCCAAGGCCGAGCGGCCCTTTCTGGTACATGAGGCCGGCCCCGAGGGTCCGGCCCTTGCTCGTGCTGCCGGCCTGCTCGCCGAAGCCGTAGTCCAGTTGCACGGTGACCGGGCCCAGGGTGCCCTTGTAGACCGCGCTATTGTTGATGCGGTAGTCCTGGAAGAAGATATCGCCGCCGAGGTACAGCGGGTCCGACCAGAAGTTGCCCCAGCTCTGGTCCAGCGGATTGAAGCTCCAGCCGACATTGTTCAAGGCGTTGTACTGCCTGCCGAAGGTCAGGCTGCCCCATGCGGTGGCGAGGCCCACGTAGGCCTGCCGGCCGAACAGTGCGTTGTACGCGGTTTTCCCGTTGTCCGTGCCAAAGCCGTTTTCGAGCAGGAACACCGCCTTGTTGCCGCCTCCCAGGTTCTCTTCGCCCCTCAGGCCCCAGCGGCTGCCGCCGATGCCGCTGGACACCAGTTCCGTCTGGTTGCGATGCTGGCCATCGATATTGTTCGTGTAGCGCACAGCGGTGCTGATCACGCCGTACAGGTTCACGCTGGATTGCGCATGGATACTGCCGGCGGCGGGCAAAAGGGCCCCCGCAAGCAGCCAGCGCCTGGCTGTCTTGTGCATCAGTGTCTCCTCCGGTCTGTCGGGTCGCCAGTCAGCCGGGTGTGGTCCCCGGCTTGCCTGGCGTTGCTTGCTGGTCGGTGTTCAGAGGTCGAGCACGATCCGCTGCCCCCTGGCTCTGGACACGCAGATCATCATGGTCTTCTGGGCGGCCTTTTCATCGTCGCTCAGGTACTGGTCGAAGTGCTGCGCCTCGCCGTCGAGAATGCGGGTTTCGCAGGTACCGCACACGCCCTCCCGGCACAGGCAATCGACGCTGGCGGCATGCTCGCGTTCGATCGCCTTGAGGATGGTTTCGCCGCTGGCCACTTCCACCGTCTTGCCGGACTTTGCCAATACCACCGAGAAGGCGCCGCCGTTCTGCACGGTGGCGGCGAACTGCTCCCAGTGCACGCGGTCCTTGGGAACGCCAAGCGTTGCGGCGGTGTTCCGTACCGCGTCGATCAGCGGTTGCGGGCCGCACACGTAGACATGCGCGCCGTCCTGCAGGCCGCCCAGCAAGCCGCCGAGATCGAGCTTCTGGCCGAGGCTGTCGGCATAGAAGCGGATCCGGCCGCTGTCCGGCGCGCCGGACAGCTCGTCGCGAAAGGCGCCGTGCTCCGGGCTGCGAAAGGCGTAGTGCAGCTCGTAGCGCGCGCCGCGCCGGCGCAGGTCGTGCAGTTGCGACATGAACGGCGTAATGCCGATGCCGCCGGCGATCAGCACGTGATGCTGCGCTTGCTCGCGCAAGGCAAACATATTGTTCGGTGTGGTGATCGTCAGCGTATCGCCGGCGCGTACCTTGTCATGCATGAAGGCCGAGCCGCCCTTGGAGCGTTCCTCGCGCCGCACGCCGATCTGGTAGCAGCTGCGGTCCTCGGGCGAGTTCATCAGCGAATACGCATTGCTGTAGCGCTGGCCGCCGTCTTCCATCTGCACGATTACATGCCCGCCGCCGGTAAAGCCCGGCATGGGGCCGCCTTCCGGAAGCGCCATCGTGAAGCGCTTGATCTGTGGCGTGACGTCTTCGATGCGGGTGACGGTGACGCGCATTGACTGGTAGGAGTTGCCCATGCTGCTTCTTTCTCTCTCTAAGCTTGGTGTTCCTGCATTGCGGGGCGGATTGCCGGGCTTATAGCGCCATGCAGAGGTATTTCTTTTCGAGGTAGTCGTCGATGCCATAGCGGGAGCCTTCGCGGCCCAGGCCAGACTGCTTCACGCCACCGAACGGCGATACCTCGTTGGAGATCATTCCGGTGTTGATGCCGACCATGCCGTACTCGAGCTGTTCGGCCACGCGCCATACGCGCCCGATATCGCGGCTGTAGAAATAGGCGGCCAGGCCATAGATGGTGTCATTCGCCATGCGCACCACGTCCTGCTCGGATGAAAAGCGCACGATCGGCGAGACCGGTCCGAAGATTTCCTCATCGAGCACGCGCATGCCCGGCTGCACCCCGGTCAGTACCGTGGGCTCGAAGAACTGCGCGCCGGCCGCATGCGGCCGTCCGCCGAGGCGCAGCTGCGCTCCTTTGGCGACGGCATCGCCCACCAGCTCGCTGACCTTGGCCACGGCCTGGTGCGTGATCAGCGGACCAATCTCGCTGCCCGCGGCGAAGCCATTGCCCACGCGCAGCCCGGCCACCCTGCGGGTAAAGAGATCGACGAAGCGGTCGTACACCGTATCGTGCACATACAGCCGGTTCACGCACACGCAGGTCTGTCCGGCATTGCGGTACTTCGCTTGCAACGCACCTTCGACAGCCGCTTCGACGTCGGCGTCGTCGAATACGATAAAAGGCGCGTTGCCGCCCAGTTCCAGCGATACCTTCTTGATGGTGCCAGCGCATTGCGCCATCAGCAGCCGGCCCACCGGCGTCGAGCCGGTGAAGGACAGCTTGCGCACCAGGGGATGGCTGGTGAACTGCCTGCCGATGGCCACCGCGTCGCCGGTGACGATGTTGAGCACGCCAGCGGGAATGCCGGCGCGCAAGGCTAGTTCGGCCAGCGCCAGCGCGGTGAACGGCGTTTCGTTGGCAGGCTTGACCACCATGGTGCAGCCGGCGGCGAGAGCCGGCGCGGCTTTGCGGGTAATCATCGCCGCCGGGAAATTCCACGGCGTGATGGCGGTGCAGACGCCGATCGGCTCCTGCACTACCACCAGCCGCTTGTCGGCGGCGGGCGAGGGGATCACGTCGCCGTAAAGGCGCTTGGCTTCTTCGGCATACCACTCGATGAACGAGGCGGCATAGCGCACTTCCCCCAGCGCTTCTGGCAAGGGCTTGCCCTGTTCGCGCGTCATCAAGGCCGCGAGATCGTTCTCATGCTGCAGGATCAGCGCGAACCATTTGCGCAGCAGGCCGGCGCGCTCCCTGGCGGTGCGCTGCTTCCAGGCGGACAGCGCGGCGTTGGCCGCCTCGATGGCGGCGACGGTCTCCGCCTCGCCCATCTGCGGCACGGTGCCGATCTGGTCGCCCCGTGCCGGATCGAACACCGCCACGGTTTCCCCGGAGGCGGCGCCGCACCAGCGGCCGTCGATGCAGGCCTGTTGCCTGAACAGCGTGTTGTCGTCGAGTGTCGTCATGCTGGCTCCTCTGGCCCTTAGGCGGGCTGGTATTGCTTGGCCATCTTCTGGTGGAAATGCACGATGCCGTGCTCGCTGATGCCGCTGCGCTGCTGGTCGACCATGATGCGGCCCTGGCCGCGATAGCCGCGCGACTTCAGCCCGCGCTGCACGCTTTCGACCAGGCGCAGGTCTTCGGGGCGGAACACGTCGCGATACCATTCGACGAGCTTCTGCTGCTCCTCGGTCAATTCCTTGTTGAGGAAATAGATCTCGTAGTGCTGCAGGGTGACTTCGGCGCTGGCGGGGAACTCATAGATCACCGTCATGAAGTTGGCGCCGGGCGGTACGTTGAACATCGTGCAGGGCCATGCCCAGAATCCGGCGAAGCTGGGGTCCTTGACCGATTCGTCGAGCTTGAACGATTTCTCGGACGACTTGGCATGGCCGAACTGCAGCGACCAGTTCTCGTGCAGCGTGTGCCAGTACCTGTCTACCTGCACCGAGTCCGCGAAACTGGGGTGAGCCGGGCCGCAGTGGTAGCACTCCATATAGTTGTCGACGATGCTCTTCCAGTTGGCTGGCGTCTCGGTCACGAAGCGCGCGCCCAGGTGCAGGTCGTCGATCACGGGACAGGCCTCGCGCATGCGCGCCTGCAAGCCGGGCAGTTGCGCTTCCACCGTCCCCGCGTCCGGGTTGAGGTTGATAAAGACAAAGCCGGCGTACTCCTCGGCCTTGACCGGCACCAGGCTGGACTTGTCCTTGTCGAAGTTGGCGACGTTTTCGCAATTGCGCGCGTGGGCCAGCTCGCCGTTGAGCTTGAAGGTCCAGGCGTGGTACGGGCAGGTGATCACATTCCTGGCTCGGCCGCTGCCCGACAGCAGTTCATGGCCGCGGTGCGGGCACACGTTGTAGAAAGCGCGCAGCACGTTGTCGCGGTCGCGCAGCACGACGATGTTTTCGCCAATGACCTGGCGCGTGATGTAGTCGTTCGGCTGGGCGAGCTCGCTGCGGTGGGCGACGCAGATCCAGCTGTTGGCGAATACCTTTTCCTTCTCGAATTCGAAGACCGCTTCGTTGGTGTAGTACGACTTTGGCAGGGTCCAGGCGTTTTCGGGGTCGGCGCAGAAGTTGGGGGCGAGCGGAGCGATATTGTTCATGATCAAGTGGCTAACTGTTAATTGATGTTTAACAAATCAGGCAAAATGAAGGCCCGTTGCCGGGCCGGCGTCTTAAAGCGTGGCGGTGGCGTCGCGCGGCAGGGCTTCAGGGGGCCGGCCGTCGGCCGCGTGGGCGCCGCCGCTGCGGGCAGGGACAGCGCCGGCCTCGATGTCGTGCGCGGGCACGTTGCCGTAATCCTGCAGCAGCCAGCGGAACAGGCCGAACAGCTTGATGGCCAGGATCACCAGGAACGGGATCGCGGTCAGCACCACGGCGGTCTTCATGGTCTCCAGCGATGCCTTCGTGAACAGCATGGCCAGCGGCACGAGCGTCAGCAGTACGCACCAGAACACGCGGCTGCCCGGCGCGGGGTCTTCGCCTTCCCGCATATGGCGCGTGGTGGTTGCGGCCACCGCATAGGCCACGGCATCCACGTGCGCCGCCAGGAAGATGATCATGATGAACAGATAGGCCGCCAGGAACAGCTTGCCGGCAGGCAGGGCCGTCAACAGCATTTCCACCGCGGTTTCGCCGCCATGCTCCTTCAGGATGCGAGGCACATCGATCGCCCCGCTCATGAACTGGTGCATGCTGTAGCTCTCCAGCGCGCCAAAGAAGAACCAGCAACCGACGCTGCCGCCGAGCAGCAGGGCGTAGATCACCTCCTTGATCTTGCGGCCTTTCGAAACGCGGGCAACGAACATCGCCACGCCCGGCGAATACGATACCCACCACAGCCAGTAGAACACCGTCCAGCCGCGGTTGAAGGCACCGTCGCCCGTGGGATCGGTGAACAGGCTCATGTGGATATAGTTCTGCAGCATCAGGCCAAGACTGTTGACGACGTTGTTCGCCGTGAACAGCGTCGGGCCCACCGCGAGCACCGCCGCGGCGAGCAACAGCGCGCCCCAGCACACCATATGGCTAAGACGCTGCATGCCGCCGTCGATGCCGACATAGGAACTGAGCGAAAAGATCACCGAGACGCCGATGATCACGATCAATTGCGTGACGAAGGTATCGGGCACACCGGTCAGGCCCGACAGGCCGCGCGTAAAGGTGGAGGCCGTCAGCGCGATCGACACTGTCAGCGCGCCGAACATCGTCAGCAGGAAGATCAGGTCCACCGCCCGGCCCACCGGTCCACCGGCCTTGAAGCCGGTCACGGCCTCGATCATCGATGCCAGGTTCAGGCCCTTGTTCTTGCGCACATGGAAGTGATAGGCCATGGCGAGCGAAGGCAAGGCATAGATCGCCCACGCGCTCAGGCCCCAGTGGAAAAACGAATAGCTGACGCTGTATTCGAGCGCCTGGCGCGTGCCGGTCGTGATGTTCAGGCCCGGTGACTGGTAGTAGTAGACCCATTCCATCACGCCCCAGTACATGGTCGACGACCCCATGCCTGCGCAGATGAACATGAAGACCCACGAGAGCGTGGAGTATTCCGGCTTGCCCTCGCCCAGCCGCACGTTGCCGTACTTGCTGAAGGCCAGCGCCATGCAGGCCAGCACGCAGCCGAAAACGAAGACCTGGACAAAGGAGCCGAACGAGCGCGTGGCCCAGTTGAACAATTGCGACGCGGTGGCCGCCGCCTGGCTGGGCCACATGGTCATGGCGACCACGGTGCCGACGACGGCAGCCACGGTGCAGCCCGTCAGGAACAAGTCCCTGCTGCTTTTGGTAGTACTCAATTTCGTCTCCTCCATTGCGTCTGCGCGCATGGACCAGTTGACAGTTGCGGGGGGTGAAGTTTCTTCGAACGTCTTTGTTTTGTAAACTTATGGTTTACGATAACCACTGGTTTACGAGGCGTAGTCTAAGGAAGAATCCGGGCTTGCACAAGCGGGATTTCGCGCTGTGATGCGGTGCCGGGAAGGTGCCGCTGGCAGGCGTGGCGGGCGGCGCACTTGGCCCGGCCGCAGCGGCTGTGAGCCGCGCTGCGGGAAGGCGTCGTTGCCGCTCGGTGTATCCTTTCGGACTCCTAGAATTTGCGACAGGCCGGGCCTTGGCTCACCCAGGGTCCGTGAGGCCGACACCATGACAGAAAACAGCTTTGCTTTCCGCCTGAAGGAATTGCTCGAGCACAAGAAGCTCACGCTCCAGGCCGTTGCCACCGCGCTGGGCCTGTCGCGCCCGGCCGTCCACAAATGGACGCGTGGCGGCGAGATCGACTACGACAACCTGCGCAAGCTGGCCGCGTTTCTCAACGTCAACTGGATCTGGCTGCGCTACGGCGAAGAGGCCCAGCGCGAGGCCGAGTCATCCAGCGCCGTATCGCTGCCGATGACCGATGTGCGGCGCAAGTACACCGCCGAGATCATGGACAGCGAGGCGAGAATGAAGCTCGCGCAGGAAGCCGCGCGCATCGTGACGTGGGAGTGGAACCTCATCACCGATGGCGTCACTTACTCGCCGAATGTGGAAAGCGTGTATGGCTGGCCCATCGCCAGCAATGCCGATTTCTGGAAGCGCGCGCACCCGGATGATATTCCGAGGATGGAACGGATCTACGAGGACTCGCTGCGCACCGGCGAGCCGCACGAATTCGATTTCCGCATCCTCCCGCCGGATGGCAGCATCCGCTGGATCTCCTCGCGCGCGACGCCTATCCGCGATGTGGAAGGCCGCCTGGTGAAGATGGTCGGCATCAGCATGGACAATACCGCGCGCAAGAATGTGGAGCAGTCGCTGCGCGATCAGCAGGCCCGCTTTCGCGCGGTCTTCGAACTCGCGTCCGAAGGCATGGCGCTGATCGGGATCGGCTGGCAATGGGAATCGGTCAACGCGGCGTTGACCGGGATGCTCGGCTATTCGGAAGCGGCGTTGGCTGCCGTCACGCTGCCCGATCTGCTGGCGGGCAGCAGCGAGGCGCTGCAGGGTCTGCTCACGGGAACCGACGACCGCTGCGCGTTCGAAACCCGCCTGTTGCGCAAGGACGGGCGGCAGTTGCCGGTCAGTATCCGCGCGGCGCTATGCCGCGACGAAGAGACCGGGCAGCCGACGCACGTGATCGTGGCCATCCAGGCGACCGGGAAGGCGAAGTAGTGCCGCGCCCTGCAGTGCATGGCGCGGCCGGCGTGCTTCAGGCAGCCAGGGCCTGCGCGTCCGCATTGCGGACCAGCCCCGCAATCGCCTCGCCCACGTCCCCGGTATGCGCCTCGCCGCCCAGGTCGGGCGTGCGCGGTCCCCGCGCCAGCACCGCCTCGATCGCGCGCACGATGGCGTCGTGCGCCGCGCGGTAGCGCGCGCTGCCGGCAGCGTCCATGCCTTCGGCGCCGCCGAGGAAGTCCAGCATCAGCGCGCCCGACCAGATCATGGCGATCGGGTTGGCGATGGCCTTGCCGTAGATGTCGGGCGCCGAGCCGTGGACCGGCTCGAACAGCGACGGAAACCTGCGGTCCGGGTTGAGGTTGGCCGACGGCGCCAGGCCGATGGTGCCGGCGCAGGCTGGGCCGAGGTCGGAGAGGATGTCGCCGAACAGGTTGGAGGCGACCACCACGTCGAAGCGGGTGGGCTGGAGCACGAAACGCGCGGTGAGGATGTCGATGTGCTGGCGGTCGACCGTCACATCGGGATAGTGCTGCGCCATCGCATCGGTGCGCTCGTCCCAGTAGGGCATGCTGACGGCAATGCCATTGGACTTGGTCGCCACGGTGAGATGGCGCCGCGCGCGCGAGTTGGCCAGCTCGAAGGCATAGCGCAGGACACGGTCGGTGCCCACGCGGCTGAACACGGATTCCTGCAACACCACCTCGCGCTCGGTGCCCTCGAACATGCGGCCACCCAGCGAGGTGTACTCGCCCTCGGTGTTCTCCCGCACCACAAAGAAATCGATATCGCCCGGCTTGCGGTTGGCCAGCGGGCAGGGCACGCCTTCGAACAGCCGCACCGGGCGCAGGTTCACGTACTGGTCGAACTCGCGGCGGAACTTCAGCAGCGAGCCCCACAGCGAGATGTGGTCGGGCACCTTGGCGGGCCAGCCCACGGCGCCAAAGTAGATCGCGTCGAATCCTTCCAGCTGCTCGCGCCAGTCCGCCGGCATCATGGCGCCGGTCTGCTGATAGTAGTCGCAATGGGCCCAGTCGAAGCGCACGAATTCGAGCCCCAGCGCAAAGCGTTCGGCGGCGGCTTCGAGCACGCGCAGGCCCTCGGGCATGACTTCATTGCCGATGCCATCGCCCGGGATGACGGCGATGCGGAAGGGGGCGGGAGAGATTGTTGTCATGGCGCAGGCTCACGGTCTGGATTGGGATGGGCCATGGTAAGCAAATCCAGGCGGAATATAATCAGCCGATCCGTGAACCAATAGAACACACTTCGTGAAGAATGACCTGCTCAATGAAGACCTGCGCGTCTTTATCGAAGTGGCGCGCAAGTCCAGCTTCGCCGCCGCCGCGGAGGCGCTTGGCGTGTCGCCGGCCTATATCAGCAAGCGCATCCACATGCTCGAAGCGGCGCTTGCGGTAAAGCTCTTCCACCGCACCACCCGCCGCGTGGTGGTCAGCGAGGATGGCGAGCGTGTCTATGCGCTGGCGCAGCGCATCCTCGACGACATCGATCATCTCTACGAGGAAGTCTCCAGCACGCGCCGCAACCCGCGCGGCCTGCTGCGGGTCTGCTCCAGCTTCGGCTTCGGGCGGCGCGTGGTGGCGCCGGCCATCTCGGAACTGTCTACCTTGTACCCGGCCCTCCAGGTGCGCTTCGAGGTATTCGACCGGCTGGTGGACGTGGCCACCGAAGGCTTCGATCTCGATATCCGCGTGGGCGACGAGATCGCGCCGCACCACATCGCGCGCCGGCTCGGCGACAACCGCCGCGTGCTGTGCGCGTCCCCCGCCTACCTGGCACGCCGGGGCCGGCCGCGCACGCTGGCCGAGCTGGCCAGCCACGACTGCCTGGTCATCAAGGAGCGCGACCATCCCTTCGGCGTCTGGAAGCTGCGTGGCGGCAATAGCGGCAATAACGGCAATAGCGGCGGCAATGCCGAACAGACCGTCAAGGTCACCGGGCCGCTGTCGTCCAACAACGGCGAGATCGTGGTGCGCTGGGCGGTCGACGGCCGCGGCATCGTGCTGCGTTCGCTGTGGGATGTGGGCCCGATGCTGGCCACCGGCGAACTGGAGCAGATCCTGCCCGAATGCAGCCAGGAGGCCAATATCTGGGCGGTCTACCCGTCGCGCCTGACCAGTTCGGCCAAGATCCGGGTTTGCGTGGAGTTCTTCGAGACCTTCTTCCGCGAGCGCGCCGCCGCGTATGCGGCCATGGCCGGCTAACGGCTGCTGTCAGCCAGCCGCGCCGCGGCGGCGCGTCGCCGTCATCGCTTCAATCCGCGTGAATATTCGCCGCTTGCGCGATCTTGCGCAGGCGCACCAGTTCACTGGTGACGCGCGCACGGTATTCGCCGGCACTGCCATATTCAGGCTCGAAGCCGTTGGCGGTCATGCTTTGCTGCAGCGCGGGGTCTTTCATCATGTTCGCAATGGCACTCTCCAGCGTTTGCCGCACCGGTGCGGGAATTCCCTTGGGCGCGACCACGGCGAACCATGTGCTGAGCGATACGCCGGGAAAGCCGCTTTCTATTGCGGTCGGCACCTGGGGCAGCAGCTTGGAGCGCGTGGCGCTGGTGACCGCGATGGCCTTGACCTTGCCGCCCTTGAGCTGCGGGGCCGCGGCCACCACGGTGTCCACCGAGAGCGGGATCTGGTTGCCGATCAGGTCGGCCATGGCCGGTGCGCTGCCTTTGTAAGGCACGTGCAGCAGGCCCATGCCGGTGGCAGCGTTGATCATCTCGCCGGCAAAGTGCGCGGTGGTGCCGGCGCCATAGGAGCCATACGACATGCCGCCCGGCGTGCCCTTGGCCTCGCTGACCAGTTGCTTGAGCGTATCCGCCTTGACCGCGGGATTGGCCAGCAGCACCAGCGCCGTCGAGCCGACCATGCCCAGCGGCTCGAAGCTCTTGAGCGGATCGTAGGGCAGTCGCGCATACGTGACCGGGTTGACCGTAAAGGTGGTGGCGGCGCTGAACAGCAGGGTGTAGCCGTCCGGTGCGGACTTCGCCACGTAGTCGGCACCGACGATGGTGCCGGCGCCAGCCCGGTTCTCGACCACCACGGATTGCTGCAGCACCTCGCCCAGCTTGCGCGCCAGCAGGCGGCCGAGCACGTCGGTGGAGCCGCCCGGCGGGAACGGCACCACCAGCTTGACCGGCTTGTCGGGGAAGGAGCCGGCCAGCGCCGGCATGGACGCAGCCATGACCAGGCCGGCGCCGATGCCGGCGGCGATATAGCGGGCCATGCCGCCGGTCTTGTTCAGGGTCCGTGTTGTCATGCGCATTGCAAACATCTGTATTTCCCCTTGGAGTTGCGATCAATGTGGTCAGTGGGATCTGGTCGATGCGCCGGGCGCCGGCTCCGGTGCCTATAGCGCCGGGCGGATCCGCCCGGCCGGATTGGCCTGCTCGAACCATTGCGCGAACGCCAGCAGCGCGCGCTCGCCGCGATATCTGCCGACGATCTGCAGTCCCACCGGCAAACCGTCCGCGGTAAAGCCACAGGGCACCGAGATCGCCGGATGCCCTGTGATGGTGATGCGGTAGCACGAGCGCATCCAGGCAATATAGCTGGGCATGGACACGCCCTCGATGCGGTCCGGGTATTCGGTTTCGACGGCAAACGGCGTGACCTGCGACACCGGCGCGATCAGGAAATCGTAGCGTTCCAGCAGCGCCTGCATCCGCGCGAACATGCGGCTGTGGGCCCGTTCGGCCTCGGCTATCGCAGCGCCGTCCTGGGCCAGGCCGAGATCGATGTTCCAGCGTACGGTTTCCTTCATCAGATCGCCCTGCTCGCCGCGCAGCACGCCATAGTTGGTGGCAAAGGCCAGCGCGCGCAGCACCTCGAAGGCGTGGTCGGCGCCGCTGAAGTCGGGCTCGGCTTCGTCCACCGTGCAACCCAGGTCCTGGCATTGGCGAATGCCGTCTTGCAGGATGCGGCTCACCGCCGGCTCGAACGGCAGGCCGCCCAGGGCAGGGCTGACGGCAATGCGCAGGCCCTTGCCGCCCTGCGGCGGCAGCGTGGCGAAACCGGCGGCATCGCCGGGGATCGCCAGCGGGTCGGACGGGTGGTCGCCCGCCAGCACGCTGAACATCAGCGCCACGTCGGCCACCGAACGGCCCATCGGGCCGCCCACGGTGAGCGTGTTGAAGGCATGGTTGGCGGGCGCCATCGGCACCCTGCCGATCGACGGCCGCAGGCCCACCACGTTGCAGAAGCTGGCCGGGTTGCGCAGCGAGCCGCCCATGTCCGAGCCGTCCGCCAGCGCGACCATGCCAGCGGCCAGCGCCGCGGCGCTGCCGCCGCTGCTGCCGCCGGCCGAGACATCCTGGCGGTACGGGTTGCGGGTGGCGCCGAACACCGCGTTG
Source organism: Cupriavidus sp. 96C5-1 (assembly GCF_057798855.1). Taxonomy (NCBI): domain Bacteria; kingdom Pseudomonadati; phylum Pseudomonadota; class Betaproteobacteria; order Burkholderiales; family Burkholderiaceae; genus Cupriavidus; species Cupriavidus sp. 96C5-1. Next base: position 34,046 of record NZ_JBYOJU010000043.1, read on the forward strand.
AAGGTATGCGAGCCGGCACCGAATTCCGGCAGGTTGGTCTTGCCGAGCATGATGGCGCCCGCGGCGCGCTGGCGCGCCACCACGGCGCTGTCCTGGTCCGGCACGAAGTCGCGATAGACGGCCGACCCGAAGGTGGTGCGCACCCCGGCGGTGAGGAAGGAGTCCTTGTGCGCCACCGGCAGGCCGAACAGCGGGCCGGGCAAGGCGCCACGCGCCAGCGCGGTGTCGGCCGCATCGGCCTCGGCGCGCGCCTGCTCGAAGGTGGTCGTGACGATGGCGTTGATGGCCGGATTGACGCGCTCGGCGCGCGCAATGTGCGCATCGACCACCTCGCGTACGCCCAGTTCGCGGCGACGGATGGCGCGGGCCATTTCCACGGCGCCCAGATAGCAGATGTCTTCCATGAAATCCCGGTCTCCTTCGTTTGCTCGTTTGCCGGTCCCGTTCACCGGCTGCAAGGCTACGGGGCCGCGGGCCCGGACGGACTGCCGGGCCATGCGCGGCGGGCGGCATGATGATGTCACGATAATGGCAGGCCTGCCGGCGTGGGCGCCGCGCGTGTCGCAATGCCAACAGCATTCCGGGCAGGTATGCGCAAGTTCGCGCACGCCTGTGGCGTGGCGCCGCGCATTAAGCGCACCGCGGCGGTGCCATCCGCGCGAGAAGGTGCCGCGCCGGAGGCAATGCGCGGCATTTCGGCACCATTGGCGCGCGGTCCCGCCGGAAAGCGGCTTTCTAAAATCGGCAAGGCAGTTGGCAGGCGGGATTATCATTGCGCAAAGCTTGGCGTATCGGCATTGCCGCGCCGGCCGGCTTTTCCTCCATGCAAAGAACAAGGCCATGAAGCTCACGTCGATCCATGCGGTACCGCTCGCCTACTTTCTTGAAGTGGCGGAGCGCGGGTCCCTCAGCGCGGCGTCCGCCACGCTGCATGTGGCGGTATCGGCGATCAGCAGGCAGGTGGCCCGGCTTGAAGCGGAGCTCGGCGCGGCCCTGTTCGAGCGCGAGCCGCGCGGCATGCGGCTGACCGAAGCGGGGCTGGTGGTGCAGCAATACGGGCGCCGCGCCTTCCTCGACGCGCAGACCCTGCAGGCGGATCTCCAGGGCCTGCTGAGCCTGGCGCACAGCACGGTCAGGCTCGCCTGCACCGACGGCTTCGCGCGCGATTACATGCCATATGCGATGGCCTCGTTCCAGCGCCGCTATCCAGGCGTGAGCTTCTCGCTACAGGTGTGCCCGCCCGCTGACGCCACGCGCATGGTGCGCGAGGGGCTGGCCGACCTGGCGCTGACCTTCGCCATCGCCGCCCAGGAAGGCATCGACGTAGCGTACTCGGAGGCTGCGCCGGTCTATGCCTATGTGGCGCGCAAGCACCCGCTCGCGGCCCTCAAGCGGGCCACCTTGAAGGAATTGGTGGCCTATCCGCTGGCGCTGCCCAGCGAGACCAATACCATTCGCCAGCTGTTCGACCTGGCCTGCGGGTTGGAGGGGCTGCGCCCGCGCATATTGCTGAGCAGCAATTCGCTGAGCGCGCTGGTGGGCTACCAGGCGTATGCGGATGCGGTGTACCTGACCGGCTCCCTGGCGGTACGCAACAGCCTGCGGGCCGAGCGCCGCGTCCTGGTGCCGATCGCCAGCCGTGCCATGCAGCAGCGTGCGCTGCAGGTCCAGACCATGGCGGGGCGCCATCTGCCGCCGGCGGTGCGCGCGTTTGTGGAGTGGCTGGCCGAGGATATCGCCGGGCGGCGGCGCGCCGTGCCGGACCTGCCAGCGCGCCGGCGTGTCCGGACCGTCACGGCGTGATTGCCCTTGCCGGCCCGCAATCACGCAATCACGCAATCGCGCAATCGCGCTTGGGCTTTGCGGTGTGCGCTGCCTATGATGAAGGAGCGTATCTGGCGCACCGGGCTGGCCGGGAGCGATGATCGCCTGCGGCCATTGCGCCAAGGAGGGCGGACATGTCAAACCACACCTACAAGCTGGTCGAGATTGTCGGCTCGTCGCCGGACGGCTGCGACGCGGCGATCCGCAGCGCTATTGCCAAGGCCGGCGAGACCATCAAGAACATCGACTGGTTCGAAGTGGCGGAGACGCGTGGCCATATCGCGGACGGCAAGGTCGCGCACTTCCAGGTTACGCTGAAGATCGGTTTTCGCGTGAGCTGAGCCGCGCAGCGGCGTCGGCGTGGGTGAACAGGCGGTTGAGGACCGCGTCGGGCGCATCGCGCAGGAAGGCGAGCATTTTCTCGATAAAGGGCGCGTTGGCGGTGCGCGGCACCTGCCGCACCCAGCGGATGGCCTCGCGCTCGCGGCCGCATAGCGCCAGCGTGCGCGCATAGTTGAACTGGCCGCGGAAGTCGCCGCCTTCGGCCGCGCGCCGATAGTAGTCCATCGCCGTGGCCGCGTCGCGCCCCACTTCCCAGCCGTCCTCGTAGAAGCCGCCCACGATATTGAGCGACTTCGCATGCCCCATGCCGGCTGCCCGCCGGTACCAGTCCAGCGCTTCGGCCCGGCTGGCGCCAATGCCGCGGCCCAGCACCAGCGCGGTGGCCAGGTTGTACATGCCCCAGTCGGAGCCGCGTTGCGCGGCGAGCGTGTACCAGTGCGCCGCCGCATTATCGTCTTGCAGGGTGCCCCAGCCGTTCTCGTAGCAGCGGCCCGCCATATTCGCGGCCCCCGCATGGCCGGCGTGCGCGGCGTGCTTGAACCAGGCAAAGGCCTGGGCCTCGTCGCGCGGCAGGCCGTGGCCGGCGAGGAACCACTGGCCCAGAATCATCTGCGCGTCGAGGTTGCCCTGCATGGCGGCCCCGCCCAGCCAGGGCAGCGCCAGGTGCGGCGGCTCGCTGAGCTTGTCAGCCAGCCCGGCGGCGCCGAGCTGGTCGAGTTCGCCGGGGGAGGCGGTGCGGAAGGGAAGGGTTTCCATACTGGGCGGATAAAGGAAAAACGGCACACCGCGCCGCGAGGGTGGTGTGCCGCATGCTGGCCGCCTGGCCTGTGCAAGGCCGGCCAGCCGCAGGGTTTGCCGTAGGCTTGTGGCCGTTCAATAACGCACGTTCAGGCTCAGGATGCCCGCGCGTCCGGGAGCGATCGACGCGTAGTGGCTGACATAGGCCTGGTTGTAGTAGACCTTGTCGGTCAGGTTCAGCACATTGAGTTGCAGTGCCACATTCTTGTTGATGCGATAGGACGCCATGGCATCGAAGCGCCAGTACGAGGGCACCCACTTGTTGGAGGCTTCGCTGCCCCAGACCTTGGACACGTAGTAGGCGCCGCCGCCGACCGTCAGGTTGGGCAGGATCTGGTAGGTGCTCCACACGCTGAAGCTGTCCGCCGGCGTATTGGGGAAGGACTGGCCGTCGGTGGTGCCGAATGCCGCGCCTGAGCCGCCGTTATTGCGCAACTCGCTCTTCAGGTGGGTGTAGCCGCCAAACACGGCCCACTTGTCAGTGACATTGCCGGAGAAGCCCAGCTCGACACCATCAACGCGCTTGTTGCCGGCCATGGCAGCGGAGCCGTCCTGCAAGGTGATGCGGGCGTTGGTGGTTTCCACGCGGAAGATCGCGGCGGTTAGCGCCAGGCGCTTGTGCAACACGTCCCACTTGGTACCGATCTCGAAAGCGCGGTTCTTTTCCGGCGCGAGCTGGTCGCCGCGGTTGCCGGCACGGTCCGGGGCTAGCGCGTTGCCGTCGCTGCCTTGGGCCAGGAAGGAGCCGGCGGGCGTCGACGAGGTGCCATAGGAGATGTAGAAGCTGGCATTTTCCACCGGCTTGTAAACCACGCCCAGCTGGTAGTTGAATAGGTTGTCGTCGCGCGAAAATTCGGCGCGGCTGCCGTTTGCCGCGCGCGCGGCCTGGAATTCAGCGCTGTAGCGGTCGAAGCGCAGGCCGGCGTTGACCAGCCACTGCTTGTTCAGCTCGATCGAGTCGAAGGCATAGACCGAGCTGGTGTTGGTCTTCGAGTTGGTCGGGTTGTTCGCGCGGCTGATCGCGCCGGCCCAGGGATCGTTAGGATTCGGGTTGTACAGCGTGGTGCAGTTGTAGCCGCCGGCAGCGCCCGGGCCGCTAAGGCAGCGGTTGCCGGAGGAGCCACCCGTGTCCACGTTGTAGCTGTCGTTCTCGCTCTTCTCCTGCGCGAACTCGACGCCGAAGGCGTACTTGTGCTTGATCGAGCCCGTGGCGAACTCACCCGACAGATCGGTCTGGTTGGCGATGGTCCTGGCGGTGGCGACGCGCGTATTGGCGCGGCGCCAGATCATGTCGTAGTAGAGGTTGCCCTGGCTGTCGTCCGGCTGGGTATAGATGAAGTCCTGGCTGGTCTTGGCAAAACGGGTCTGGTTGCGGAACTTGAGCGCGGGGCTGAAATCGTGCTCGAAGCGGATCGTGCCCATATCCGCCTTGTCCTTGCGGAAGTCGCGGTCGGCCAGGCCGTAGTAGGTGCTGCGCGGGACGTTCACCGGCGAGCCGCCGCCGGCCAGCCGCGTGCGCACGCGGCCGTCCTTGCGGGCATTGAAGGTGGGGTTGTCATACGGAATGCCGGTGTCGGGGATATCGTCCGACTGCATGTGATAGTAGGACAGCGTCAGGCGCGTGTCGGTCCCCAGGCCGAACGCCACCGATGGCGCGAAGCCCCAGCGGCTCTGGTGGGTGGTATCTCGCCCGGCGACGCCGGCATCGTGATACATGGCGTTCAGGCGGAATGCCGCGTGGTCGGCGAACTTCCAGTTGCCGTCGACGGTGGCGCGCTTGTATTCGGCGTTGCCCACGCTGACATTGCCTTCGGCGAAGTTGGTCAGCCTGGGCGCCTTGCTGACGATGTTGATGCTGCCGCCGGCCGAGCCTCGCCCATCGTAGGCGCCGGCCGGGCCCTTGGTGACCTCGACCGACTCGACATTGAACAGTTCGCGGCTCTGCGAGCCGATATCGCGGAAGCCGTCCAGGAAGGTGCTGGCCTGCGCGTCGTAGCCACGGATGAATGGACGGTCGCCAACCGGATTGCCGCCTTCGCCGGCGCCGAACGCGATGCCGGGCACCGTGCGCAGCACTTCGCTCAGGCTGGTCGATGCGGTGCTCTGGATCACTTCCTGCGGGATGACGGTGATGGACTTGGGGGTATCAAGCAGCGCGGCGGGCGTCTTGATGGACGAGGCGGTGTCTGCCTTGAAGCCGCTGTCGGTGGTGTGGCTGACCGTTACGGCGGGCAGTTCGACCGCGGCCGCCGTGGTGTTTCCAGCCGACTGGGCGGCTACCGGCGCAGCCGCCACCGCCATCCCGACAGCCCCGGACAGGCGCGGGAGGACGGCGTTTTTCTTGTTTCTCCGGATGACGACAGCGGTCTGCACGATATTCCTCTATCCATGAATAGTATTGCGAATGAGAGTAATTATCATTTGTAACCATATGTCAGTCAAGACATACATCCAGACCTTGTGTAGCGAAAACGTTACATTAGTCGTTGAGCCGGCGAGTCGGGAGCACCCTGGCCGGAGTCAATCGCCCCGGTTCAGTACCGCAGGCTCAGGTTGAGAATGGCGGCGCGCCCGGGAGCGATCGAAGCGTAATGTGCTGGATAAGCCTGGTTGTAATACACCTTGTCGGCCAGGTTCATCACGTTGAGCTGCAGCATGGCGTGCTTGTTGATCTGGTACGCGGCCATGGCGTCGAAGCGCCAGTAGGACGGTACCCAGTTGTTGCGCGCTTCGCTGCCCCATACCTTGGAGACGTAGTAGGCACCGCCTCCCAGCGTGAGGTTGGGGAGCAACTGGTAGGTGCTCCACACGCTGAAGCTGTCCGAAGGCGTGTTGGGGAAGGACTGGCCGTCGCTCGCGCCGAAGGCGATGCCCGAGCCGCCGTTCCTGCGCAGTTCGCTCTTCAGGTGGGTGTAGCCGCCAAACACGGCCCATTGGGCGGTGACGTTGCCGGAGAAGCCGAGCTCGACGCCATCCACGCGCTTGTTGCCGGCCATCACCGCGGTACCGTCCTGCTGCGTGATGCGCGCGTTGGTGGTTTCCACCCGGAAGATGGCTGCGGTCAAGGCCAGGCGTTTGCGCAGCACGTCCCATTTGGTGCCAAGTTCGATGCTGCGGTTTTTCTCGGGAGACAGCGCGCTGCCCGCTTTGGTCGGGGCCAGTCCGCTCGGCTCGCTACCCTGGCCGACCACCGCGCCGGCCGGCGTGGACGAGGTGCCGTAGGAGAGGTAGATGCTGGCGTTTTCCACCGGCTTGTAGACCACGCCGAACTGGTAGTTGAAGAGGTTGTCGTCGCGCGTATGGGTGCTGCGCGGGCCGGTGCCCCCATTGGTGCGGGCGGTCTCGACCTCGCCGCGGTAGCGATCGAAGCGCAGCCCGGCATTCACCAGCCACTGCTTGTCGAGTTCGATCGAGTCGAAGGCGAAGACCGATGCGGTGCTGGCCTTGTGATTGGTCGGATTGTAGTTGCGGGCGATCCGGCCGGACCACGGGTCGTGCGGATCCGGGTTGTACAGCGTGGTGCAGTTGTAGCCGCTGGCCGCGCCTGGGCCGCTGGGGCAGCGGTTGTTGCCGGTGGCTACGCTGTAGCCATCGTTTTCACTCGTTTCCCGGGAGAACTCCACGCCGAGGGCGTACTTGTGCTTGATGGCGCCGGTGAGGAATTCGCCCGACAGGTCGGTCTGGTTGGCCAGCGTACCGGACGTGCCGTTGCGCTGGTTGGTGCGCCGCCAGACCATGTCGTAGTAGATATTGCCGTAGAAGCTGCCGTCCGGCCGCGTCCACAGGTAGTCCTGCCGGGTTTTGCCGATGCGGGTCTGGTTGCGGAACTTGAGGGCGGGGCTGAAATCGTGCTCGAAGCGGATCGTGCCCATATCCGTGCTCTCCCGCCGGAAGTCGCGGTCGACCAGTCCGAAGTAAGTGTTGCGAGGCAGCTTGAGCGGCGAGCCGTTCCCGGCCAGCCGCGTGCGCGGCCTGCCATCGGTACGCGGGATGAAATCGGGATTGTCATAGGGCATGCCGGTGTCGGGCAGGGCGTCCGACTGCATGTGATAGTAGGACAGCGTCAGCCGCGTAGCGGTGTCCAGGCCGAACGCTACCGAAGGGGCAAAGCCCCAACGCTCCTGGTGCGTGGCGTCGCGGCCGGGCACGCCGGCGTCATGGTACATCGCGTTGACGCGCACGGCGGCGTGCCCGCCGAATTGCCAGTTGCCGTCCGCCGTGCCGCGTTTGTAGCTGGCGTTGCCTGCGCCGAGATTGCCTTCGGCGAAGCTGCCCAGCCTGGGCGCCTTGCTGACGATATTGATGCTGCCGCCAGCCGAGCCGCGCCCGTCGTAGGCGCCGGCCGGGCCCTTGGTGACCTCGACCGATTCGATGTTGAACATCTCGCGCGATTGCGCCCCGATGTCGCGGAAGCCATCGAGGAAGGTGCTGGCCTGCGCGTCGTAGCCACGGATGAAAGGACGGTCGCCAACCGGATTGCCGCCTTCGCCGGCGCCAAAGGCGATGCCGGGCACGGTGCGCAGGACTTCGCTCAGGCTGGTCGACGCGGTGCCCTGGATGACTTCCTGCGGGACGACGGTGACGGAGCGGGGCGTATCGAGCAGCGGGCCCGGCGTCTTGACCGACGAGGTGGCGTCGGTCTTGAACGGGCTCTGCGCGGACCCGCTGACGGTGACCGGCGGCAAATGCGCTGCCGCCGCGGAGCCTGCCGCGGACTGGGCTGCCGCCGGCGCTGCCGCGATGGCCGCCCCGACGGCGCCGGTCAGGCGAGGGATGGAGGTCTTCTTCCGGCTGGTCCGGGTGACGAGGGCGCTTTGCATGATTCTCCGTCTGGATGCGGTTGGGTTGAATGAAAATAAGTATCATTCTCATTTAGCCCGTCGGCAATCAGAAAAGTCTGCAAAAGCCCTGGAAATTTCCCAGCCGCGCTTCCCTTCCTATTCGAACTGGTACGAGTAGGTTGCGTTCAATCTCGGCGAACGGTGCGAGGCATTGGCCGGCTTGTCGCCCACCGGCTGCGCCACCGAGAGATCCAGCGTGTAGTAGCGCCGGTCGGAGAAGCGCAGGCCGATCGCCACCGACGACAGCTTGCGATGCACCAGCGACAGGCTGTTCGAATACACGCGGGCCATGTCCACCAGCACGTAGGGCTGCATGGTCTTCAGGTAGGTCGAGCCCGGCGTGAAGAGGCGGTTGATTTCCGCGGATGCGCCCCAGCCCTTGTCGCCTGCCACTTCGCCGGCCGGGTAGCCAAGGCCGAAGAAGCGGCCGCCGAAGCTGATCTGCTCGCTCGAGGCCAGGCGCTGTGCGCTGTACTGGCCCGCGGCGGACGCTGCCACGCCGAAACCCCATGGCAGGTCGGTGGCTTGCGAAACCACCAGCCGGCCGCGCACGAAGTCCAGGTCGTTGGTATTGTTCTCGCGGCTGGCGCCCAGCGCATCCACGCCCTTGTACACGCCGAGGGTTGCGCTGCGGGTCTGTCCCTCCTGCCGCTGCACGTAGGCGAGCTCCGCGCTGAGCACGCGCACGTGCGTGGTCAGCGCGATCTGTTGGCCGCTGACGGCCTGCGTGTAGCGCTCGAACTGGTCGTTGGCATAGACACCGCCGGTGGCCGTGAGCGAGTGCGTGTTGTCGAGGATGAGCGGATAGCTGAGCGTGCCGCCGATGCGCCTGGTGTCGTTGACATAACGGGTGTCGTAGCCAATCTGCGCCAGGGTACCGTTCTGTGGCACGCCCCGATAATGCGACGCGCTGAAGCGGGCCATCATGCCTTCGGTGCCGATCGGCTGGCCGTAGCTGGCGAGGTAGTATTCCTCGTGATCGGGCCCCCTGGGCGCAAGCGCGGAAACCGACAACTGCTCGCCCAGCGGCGTCAGGCTGTTGGTGGTGGCGGTGAAGATGCCGCGCACGCCCGGCGAGCGATAGTCCACGCCGGTGCCAAAAGTGAAGGGCTTGCGCTTGACGTCGAGCACCATCTCGCAAGCCCCATCCGTGGTCTGCGGCGGCTGCACGGTGGCGGCAACCTGCATGCCGGGCTGCAACGCCAGCACGTTGACGTAATGCTCGAAGGTCTCGCGGCGCAGTGGCTGGTCCTTCATCAACTGCTCGGCGATCGCGCGCAGGCGGCCTTCGGCCGGGCCCGCCTCGCCGCGGATGGTGATGGTGGAGACATGGCCTTCCACCACGGTGACCAGCACGTTGCCGTTCTCGAAACGCTGCGTCGGCACAAAAGCGAAGGAGAGCGGAAAGCCGCGCTGCTGGTACAGCCTGGTGACCTCGTTGGCGACTTCCAGCAACTGGGCCACGGTGACTTCCTTGCCGGCCAGTGGCGCGAATTTCGCGGCGATCTCTTCGAACGGTATCGCCTTGACCCCTTCGATCTGGAAGCGCTGTGGCGTGAGCTTGCTGGAGAGCAGGTTCTGCAGCGCGGCGTCGGGGCGCTCTACCTGCACCGTGACATTGCTCTCTGGCGGCCGGGCTGGCGCGATGCTTGGCAGGGTCTGGGTGGGATCGCCCAGGATCGGGCTGCGTGGCTCGGCAAGGACACTGTTGCAGGCGCTGATGCCGAGCAGCAGCGTGGCAACACGGAGGCGTGTGTGCGTCATGGTCTAACCCCTGAATGCGTAAAAATCAGCGTGCGGCTATCACGCGCTGTGCCATTGCCGCCAGGGGTGCCGCTACCCGTGGCGGTGCCGCATGGCCACCGCGTTCTTGCAAGGGACGGGCCGATGCCGCGTCCCTCTGCGATTTTTTGCACGCCGGAGCGCAGATTGCGGCACCGGCATGCGTCAACTATCAGCGCTTGCCGCCGAGGCCGTTGGTGAGGCCGCCCAGCAGGCCGCCTACGAGACCAGTGACCGGCGCGAGCGGCTTGCCGCCAGAGGTGCCCGTGCTGCTGCCTGCGGCGTTGCCGCCGCTCAGGCTCGCGACGATGCCGGTTGCCGGCGCGAGCGCATTGCCGGCACCGCCATTCGTTGCACCTGCCACCGTGTTCACTACGCCGCCGGCCAGACCGGTGACGGGAGCGAGCGGGCCACCGGCGCTGCCGCCGGTGAGGCCACCGGTCAAGCCGCCAAGCAGGCCGGTGACGGGGGCGAGCGGGCCACTGGCGTTGCCGCCGGAGAGGCCACCGGCCAGGCCGCCGACCAGGCCGGTAACCGGAGCAAGCGGGCCACTGGCGCTGCCGCCGGAGAGGCCACCGGTCAAGCCGCCGACCAGGCCGGTGACGGGAGCAAGCGGGCCACCGGCGCTGCCGCCGGAGAGGCCACCGGTCAGGCCACCGAGCAGGCCGGTGACGGGGGCAAGCGGGCCGCTGGCGTTGCCGCCGGCAAGACCGCCGGTGAGACCGCCCAGCAGGCTGGTGACGGGGGCCAGCGGGTTGCCGGCGCCAGTGCCGCCCGGGTTGTAGACCACGCCGCCGAGCGCTGCCACGGTATTGCCGGTGCCGGCAACGATGCCGCCCACGCCTGACACCACTGGCGTGTTGGTTTGCCTGATCGCGCTGCCGGCCATGGCCAGGCCGCCGCCCAGCGTTGCCAGCAGGTTGTTGACCGGTGCACCCAGGCCAGTGGCCGCGCCCAGCGTCTGCGTGGTGTTGGTGAGCTGCGAGGTGAGCGGCACGATCAGTTTGCTGACGCCGCTGGTGAGTTGCTCGACGGGACCGGTCGACAGCGCCGTGCCGAGCTGGGTGCCAGCGCCATTGACCACGGCACCTACCTGCGACACCAGCGAGCCCACCGGTGTGGTGACCGCGGCCAGCGGCGCCAGCGGGCCGCTGCCCAGGCCGCTGACGAGAGCACCTGCATTGGTCACAGCGTTGCCCACCTGGCTGACTACGCCACCGGTGCTCGCCACCGTGGTGCCGAGCGGGTTCGCGGCGTTGGGGATGTTGCCCAGGCCGTTCTGCACGCCGTTGCCCAGGGTGCTGACCGCGGCGCCAAGGGAGCCGACCACGCCGCCGAGGGCGTCCTGCGATTGCGTCGAGAGAACCGGCAGGTTGGTGTTCTTGATTTGCGTGCCAAGGTCGCTCACGACATTGCCGGTCGAGTTCACCAGCGATCCTGCCTGATTGACGATCTGGCTGGTCGGCGTCAGCGCTGCAGTGCTACCGCCGTTGTTGCCGCCCGTATTGCCACCGGTATTGCCACCGGTATTTCCACCGGTATTTCCACCAGTGCGGCCACCCGTACTGCCACCCGTATTGCCACCGATGCCGGCATTGCTACCGCTACCAGTGCTGCCGCCGCTGCTGCCCGCACCGCTGCCGGTATCCATGGACGTCGTGCCGCCGCCGCTCGCGCAACCGCCGAGTGCCAGCAGCGATCCGAGCAGTGCCGTGATGATGACTTGCTGAGTACGCATGACCTTTTCCCTTTCTTATTCCCGTTGTGAAATCACGGAGCGCTCGCGCATGCCGTGCTGGCACTGCATTGCGCAAAGGGTGTGCCAGTGCGTGCCCGGACGTTGCACCGCAGCCGGGAGGGTCCCTGCGAAAACTCGCCAGCCCTGGCCACGCTTGAGTTTGGGGAGGATGAGACATGGTCGCGAAAGGACCAGACATGGGCGCTGCTGCCTGCGTTTCCTTGTTACGCGTTACGTAACGCCGTGGCGCGGAACGGGAACATCGGGTGTGAATATTGCCGGCACTCAGCATTGTTGCGCGATCGTGCAGCGCGCGTCGGCAAGCGCTGGCGATGCGGGCGAATGCCTCGTGCTTCCCTGCCTGTATGGACCGGCTGCGTAGGGAGAACCGCTGCGCAGGTCCGCCGTGGCGCACGCACGCCCGTCGATTCGGCGTCAGGAACGTTTTGGGGGGAACACGTTACGTAGCACGTAACACGCGAGAGGCCGCCGTGCCGCCCTCTGCGGCGGCCTCATCCGAATGCGCCAGACGCGGCCGATGCCGTATCCAGTCAAGGGTTTGCGCCGATATTGCGGCTTCGTGCGCGGGGTTCGACGCGACATGCGCGAGAGGTGGCACGCAGTTTGCGGTTAAGTCCTCCGACAAGCGCGGTGCACGGCGCAGCGTGGAGCGAAACGCTTCCCCGGGGTTCGTGCCCCCCGGTACCCGCTGCTTCGCATGCATCGCCCAGAGCCGATTCGATTGCTGTTCCGCCAGGAGAACCTTCCGCGAGGAAGACCAGGAGATCCCAATGAAAGCGCATTTCGCCCCGATGTCATCCGTTACCCTCGCCTGTGCCGCAGCACTGATGCTGCTGGCAGGCTGTTCCTCCGGCGGTTCCGGCAGCGGCGCCAATGCAGGCACTTCCACGCCCACTACGCCAACGACGCTACCCACGCCTGCGGCAACGCCCGACACCACGCCGACCGCCAAGGTCACGGAGGGTGCAGGCAACACCGTAGTGGCGGCAGGCAACGTGGTGAGCGATATCGGCAAGACGATCCAGGGCACGCAATTGCCGCTGGTGCCCGATGCGACGCGCACCAGCCTCGGTGGGGTGGTGGTCAATGCGGGTGACACAGTGGGCGCGCTCGGCGCTGGCGTGCGCGATGGCCTCGGCAAGATGGGCGCGGTCAGCGACCCGCTTGGCGTGACCGTCGCCAGTACGGGCAACGTCGTGCAGAAAGCCGGTGTCACGGTATCGAGCGTCGGCGACGTGGTCGGCAGCCTCGGCACCGGACAGCTGGCTCCGCTGGGCGCGGTGACCACGCCAGTCGGAGGCCTGGTCAATCAGGCCGGTGGTGCGGTGACGACCGTTGGCGGCAAGCTCGGCCAAGCCCTCTCGACCGGACCTGTCGCACAGGTCACCGGCAGCGTGAGCAAGGTGATCGTGCCGCTGACCTCGCAACTCACCAACACCACGCAGACACTCGGTGCCGCCACCGGTCTCGGCGCTCCCGTCAACAATCTGCTGGTCATGCTCGGCAATTCCGTGGCCAGCGGCGGCAGCTTGCTGACCAATACCAACACGCCGCCGGTTTCCAGCCTTGGCGGCGTTGTGACCGAAGCGGGCAAGACCGTGGCCGCGGCCGGCGTGCTGTTGCATGGCAGCGGGACGGCGGCAGGCAGCAACCCGCTGGGCGGACTGCTCAACAACCTGCCGCTGGCTGGCCTGGCCGGCAGTCCGGGTACGAGCGCGGGCGCGGCAGGCGCACAGGCACCGCTGGCGGGCCTGCTCGCCCCCGTGACCGGCGCGCTGGGTGGCGCCGGTGCGAACAGCGGCAATGGTGCTGCCGGTGCGCTGGCACCGCTGACGGGTTTGCTTGCGCCCGTTGCCGGCGTGTTGAACGGAGCGCGCACCGCCACCGGCGGTTCACCAGCGCCGGCGCTGCCGCTGCTCGGCGGACTGGGCCTCTGATTATCAGTAGGGAAAGCCTTTACGGTGCGCAGACGTCCTTACCCCGCGCTGCGCATCCTTTTATTGCGCGTCGCGCCGGACGGTCACCCGAATGGGTGTCGTATCTGGCGAGAGTAGAACGGTTGCTCTTTAAAAAGACGCTGTTTTCAAACGGGTGTCAGCCTTTATGCTGAGACAAATATAACTCCAAGGGGGGGTATGGTTGATACATGGCTTTGCACTATAAATTCCCTACCAGTGTCATCGCTCGACCCCAGCCAGGCCACAAGAGCCGGGCGGCGTCGGAAGGTACGCGGACCCTGGATGATGTGTTAATTCAAAAAAGACGGAGTGACATCATGAAAAACGCTTTGGTTCGCTTTATTCGGGACGAACAAGGGGCAACCGCAATCGAGTATGGTCTGATTGCAGGGTTGATTGCGATGGGAATGGTTGCCGGCGCCACTACGCTTGGCAGCAATCTCTCGTCCGCCTTTTCCAACCTCGGGGCGAAAATCCTCGCACTCCTTCCCGCCGCCTGACGCGGTGGGGTCCATTGCCGCACTCTTCTGCGCGGTAACCATCTGGACCGACCTGGCTTATCGGAAAGTACCCAATGCCGTGCTGGCTGCCACCCTGGCGGCGGTGTGCATGGTGCTGCTGTTCGGGCATGTTCCTGAGCCGGGATTGGCTTCGCGGCTGCTGGGCTTCGTGATTGGCCTGCTGGTCATGTTGCCGTTCTATGCGCTGGGGCGCATGGGCGCGGGCGACGTCAAGTTCTTCGCGGTAACAGGCTTGTTCACCGGTCCAGTGGGACTGGTGACGGTGTGGGTCGTCGGCAGCCTGCTGGCTTGCGCACATGCGCTGTTGGCAAGTGCGCAAGCGGGCACGGTCAGGGCTGCATGGCGTGACCGCATTGCGGGCTTGCTGCGGCGGCAGGCGGTCGCGACGGCCCCGGCCGCGATGGCGCAGATGGCGCAGGCGCGCGGCATTCCCTATGCCGCCTACCTTGCCGTCGGCTTGCTGGTGTGGATGGTATCCGGGAGGTAGTCGCTGCGCAGGCGGATGGCATCTCGCCAGCCGCTCAGCGGTCCGCGCCACCGGTTCGGCGCAAAAGTAGAAGATAACCGGGTGAAGTATGTCATTGCGGGGAAACCACGCCGTGCGGACGCGTTCGTCCGGAGCGGCCGCGCTTGAGTTCGCCATCATCCTGCCAGTCCTGCTGACAGTGGTGATCGGCATCGTCTATTTCGGCATCGTGCTGGCCTTGCAGCAGGTGCTCACGCTGGCGGCGGAAGAAGGTGCGCGCGCCGCCTTGCGCTATCCAAGCGGCGCCTCCGCCAACACCGCGGCGGCGACCCAGGCCCTGCGCGTGAGCGCGGCCTCCAGCACGGCCCTGGCCATGCTGCCCACCTCGATCAGCAGCCTCATCCCCGCCGGCAATGTCGCGCAGGTGATCAGCTGCGCGAATCCGGGCGGATCGGTCTGCGTCAAGGTCACGCTAAGCCTGACTTCGAGTTCGATCCTGCCGGTCGTGCCGGGCGTACCGCTGCCCACCACGCTCACCGGCAGTGCGACGGTGCAACTGTCGCCTGACACGTGATGGCTTGCCTGCAGGCCTTGCCGCCGATGCCGTTTGCCGACACGCGCCTGATCCCGTTTTCATTTACCCGAACCAGAGATATCGCATGACCAGCAAACAGATTCGCGTGCTCGCCATTGCGCTGCTCGTCCTCGCCGCGCTGCTGGCGCTGTTGGCGTGGCGCGTTGCGCGCACGCCCCCGGCGCCAGCCGTGCCGGTGTCGGGGAGCGTCGCGCTGCATCCCGTGGTGATCACGGTCAAGGCGATCGAAGCCGGCAAGCCGGTGCCCGCGGACGCGCTCAAGGTCGAACAGTTGCCGATCAATCCGGCAGGCGCCTATACCGACGTGGCTCGCGTTGCCGGCCAGGTGCCGGTGGTTGGCATCGGCGCCAACATGCCGGTGCTGGAAAGCCAGCTGCTGGCCGGCCTTGCCACGCAGGTACGGGATGGCGAGCGCGCGGTGGCGGTGGCCGTCGACGAAGTGATCGGCGTGGGCAACCAGGTGCAGCCTGGCGACTTCGTCGACGTCTTCGCGGTGTTCCGCCGCGATGGCCAGGAGATCGACGGCAGCCAGGCGCGCATGCTGCTGGCGCGCATGCGCGTGCTCGCCTATGGTGCCGGCACTGTCGTTGAGGCGGCCAAGCCCGCGCCCGACCAGATGATGGTCCGTCGCGAAGGCGCCAAGACCGCTGTGCTGGCGGTGCCGGTGGACGATGTCGGCAAGCTTGCGATGGCCCAGCAGACCGGCCGCCTGCTGCTC
This sequence comes from Cupriavidus sp. 96C5-1, assembly GCF_057798855.1. Lineage (NCBI taxonomy): Bacteria > Pseudomonadati > Pseudomonadota > Betaproteobacteria > Burkholderiales > Burkholderiaceae > Cupriavidus > Cupriavidus sp. 96C5-1. The sequence goes on from NZ_JBYOJU010000043.1 coordinate 49,650, forward strand.
GCGCTGCGCAATCCGCAAGACCCCGGCGTTCCCACCGAAGGCTTGTTCGAGGAGCCCGCACCGGTACTGCGGGCGAGAGGCCAGGCCAAAGGCCAGGGGGCTGCCGCGCTCGCCGTGCTCGCGCCTTCCGACCGTGCGGTGGCAGGCGTGGCGCTGACCGGCCTCACCGGGACGACAGGCGTGGCAAAGCGTGAACTGGCCGCTGTGAACGCGGCGCCATCGCCGGTGCCAGCCGCAGCGGCACCGCGTACCCGGGGTACTACGAGCGTGGCACTGAACGGTGTCGAAGTGATCCGCGGCGGCAAGCGCGAGATCGAGTGAAGCCGTGGCGCACGGCGGTGCCGGTGCGCCGGGCACGCCAGCCCAAGGGCTTTCTGATTTGTCATTTCTGATTTCTGGATAGTCGATCGATGAACCCCATTCTTGCCGGAGCAGTAACCAGCCTGGCCGCCTGCGGCGCCGTTTCAACGGCCTGGGCACAGCCAGCCGAGAGCGGCGCGCGCGACCTCAGGCTGATCGCGGGCAGCCAGCAGGAATTGCGGCTGGCCGCGCCGCTCGAACGCGTAGCGATCGGCGATCCGTCGGTGGCGGATGCCTTGCTGCTAAAGGGGCGCTCTGGCCCCAACAGCGTATTGGTCGTCGCCAGGAAGCCTGGCGCGACGCAACTGATGGTGTGGGCGCGCGGCGAGGCGCCGCGGACCTACCGCGTGCAGGTGGACGCGACGCAGGCCGACGCAAACGGCCCCGAGGTGTCCGTCTCCGGCGCGGGCGCCACGATTACCGGCGAAGCGCGCGACGCCCAGGCTTCACTGCACGCGCAGCGGCTGGCGCGCGCAGCGGTGTCCTCTGGCGAGGGCAAGTCCGGGGTGGTGACCGACAGGTCCACGCTGCCGGTCGCCAGCACCGTGCAGGTCGACGTCAAGGTGGTGGAGATCAGCAAGACCGTGCTCAAGGAGGTGGGCTTCAATTTCTATCGGAATAACGGTGGCTTTGCCTTCGGTACGTTCTCGCCTTCATCGCTTAACAAGGCGACGTTTGCGCCGGGTTCGGGATCGACGCCGGGCTCGCTGGGCACCGATATCGCCTCGCCGATCAGCAGCGCCTTCAATCTGGTGGCAGCATCGCTGTCGCGCGGGATCTTCGCCAACCTGAGCCTGCTGGAGAGCAACGGGATGGCACGGGTGCTGGCGGAGCCGAGCCTGGTGGCCCTGTCGGGGCAAAGCGCGAGCTTCCTTGCCGGCGGCGAGATCCCGATCCCGGTGCCGCAGTCGCTGGGGGCAACCACCATCCAGTTCAAGCCGTTCGGCATCGGCCTGACGGTGACGCCGACGGTGCTCTCAAAGGACCGCATTGCGCTGAAAGTGGCGCCCGAAGCGAGCGATCTGGATCCCTCGCGCGGGATCTCCATCAACGGCGCCGCGGTGCCGGCCATCGTTACCCGCCGCGCCGATACCACGGTGGAACTGGGCGATGGAGAAAGCTTTGTGATCGGCGGCCTGGTCAGTCGCAACACGGTCAGCAATGTCAGCAAGGTACCCATCCTCGGCGACCTGCCGATCATCGGTACCTTCTTCAGGAACCTGAACTTCAACCAGGAAGACCGCGAGCTGATGATCGTGGTCACGCCACGCCTGGTGCGGCCGCTGGCCAAGGGCGCGGCGGCCGTGGCCGCGCTCAGCGACGACGGACTCACCAGCGGCAATCCCAATGTGTGGGGCCGGTATGTGCTTGGCGAGTACGCCGACCCCACGCTGCCGGGTTTTTCGAAATGATGGCTGACGGGAAGGACGACAGCGCCGGGCATGCCGACGCGGCAGGGCAGACGCCGGGGAACTATTTCCTGTTCAACTCCATGCAGGTGGAACCCCGGCAGTGGCTGGCGGACGCGCTTGGCAGCCTTGGCCGGCTGGTGGTGGAGGGCGGTCCGCAAGCGGCCTTTCTGGAACAGGTCGGCGCGGTCAATCCGGGCATGGTCTTCCTGCACTTCACGCGGGAGCGGGCGGAGGCATCCAGCCGGCTCGCCGAGCAGGTGGCACGCCTGTATCCGGGGCTGCCGCTGGTCGCGGTGGGAGATGCCGGCGAGCCGGAGATCATGCTGGCGGCGCTGCGTGCCGGCGCCAGGGATTTTGTCGATATGCGGGCGTCGCCGGCGGGCGCTATCGAAATCGTGCGCCGCTTGCTTGCCGTGCGCGGGCAGGCCGAGCCGGCCCGCCGGGGCAAGGTGGTGGCGGTGCTGGGCGCGCGGGTCGGGGTTGGCTCCACCACGCTGGCGACCAACCTGGCCGCGGCGGTGCGGCGGCGCAGCCATGGCGACGTGCTGTTGATGGATCTCGGGTTGCCGGTGCGGGATGGCTCGCTCTATATGAACATCAGCCCCGGCTTTCATTTCGTGGAAGGCGTGCGCAACCTGCGGCGCTTCGACCAGGTATTCGTGCAAACCGCGCTGGCGCGCCATGGCAACGGCGTGGTGGTCCTGCCGCTGCCCGCCACGCTGGCGGAGCTGCGCGATATCTCCTTCATGGAGGCGCTGGGCCTGCTCAATCGCCTGCGCGCCTTCTTCGACCTGCAGGTGGTGGACCTGGGCGGGTTCAGCAATGTGGAGTTCATGGCGCACCTGGTCAAGGCGGCGGACATGGTGGTGATGGTGGTGGACCAGAGTGTGGGCGCCATCGTTTCCGCGGCTGAATTGCTGCAGGAGTTGAAGAAGCGGGAGGTTGAGCGCGACGACCTGTATTTGCTGGTGTCTCGCTTCGATGCCCGGCTGGGCGTGGATGCCCAGCAGATCGCGCAGCGGCTGGAAGCGCCATCCGTCGGCACCCTGCCGGACCGGCGCGAGCCGCTGGTGCTGGCGCTCAACCGGGGCGCGGTGCTGGCCGACGACAGCCCCGCCGATCCGTATGTCCGTGCCGTTGGCCAGTTGGTGGACCGGCTGGGATACCGTGCCGGCACAGCAAGCGAAACAGGTTTGCTGGGCCGGGTAAAAGAAAAACTGCCCGAAGCGCTGCGCGCCATGCGCGCATTGCGCGCTGAGCGGGCTGGGAACTGACATGTCGCAAGCCATCGAATTCTCCGATAATTCCGCCGCGCCTTTTCCTGCCTCGCAGGAATTCCAGAACATCAAGGAAGCGGCCCACGAGCATCTGCTCACGCGCATCGAGGAGCTCGGCGCCGAGTTCGGGCGCTGGTCGCGCACCGCGATCCATCGCTTCGTCGACCTGGAACTGGAAAGTTTCACGCGGCTGCGCCGCATTCCCATCAACGAGGTCGAACTGCACCAGATCGCCGAGGCCCTGACCAAGGAGCTGGCGGGCTTCGGGCCGATCGAGGACCTGCTGAACGATCCCGCGGTGGAAGATATCCTGGTCAACGGGCATCTCGATGTCTATGTGTCCCGGCACGGCGTGCTGGAGCGGATACCGGTGCGCTTCGCCGATGGCGGGCACCTGCTGCGTATCGTGCGCCGCATCCTGGCGCCGATCGGCCGCCGGCTGGACGAGTCCAATCCGATGGTCGACGCCCGCCTGCCTGACGGGGGGCGGATCAATGTGGTGATTCCCCCGCTGGCGCTGGCCGGCCCCGTGGTGTCGATCCGCAAGTTTCGCAAGGACCCGTTGACGCCGGCCGACCTGCAGGCGCTGGGCACCATGAGCCCGGAGGTCAACGAGTTGCTCGAGGCCGCGGTCAAGGCGCGCTGCAATATCCTTGTCAGCGGCGGCACCAGCTCCGGCAAGACCTCGCTGCTCAACGCGCTGGCCACCTACGTGCCCGATAGCGAGCGCGTGATCACCATCGAGGACACCGCCGAGCTCGCGCTCAATCATCCGCACGTGGTACGCCTGGAAAGCCGTCCCGGCGGCTTCGAGGGGACCGGCGTGGTGTCGATTCGCGATCTGTTGCGCAATAGCCTGCGCATGCGGCCCGACCGCATCATTGTGGGCGAAGTGCGCGGCGGGGAAGTGCTGGAAATGCTGCAGGCCATGAGCACCGGCCACGATGGCTCGATGGGAACCATCCACTCGAGCAGCCCGCGCGAGTGCCTGTACCGCCTGGAGATGCTGGCGGGCTTTGCCGGCTTCCAGGGCAGCGAGGCCAGCCTGCGCCGGCAGATTGCCAATGCCGTGGATTTCATCGTGCAGATCGGCCGGCTGTCCAACGGCAAGCGGCGCATCCTCTCCGTCACCGAAGTGACGGGGCTTGGCGACAACATCATTTCGACGCAGGAGCTGTTCCGCCACGAGCCCTTCGTCGGCCCGGACGGTACCGAGGTCGACCGCTGGCTGTCGCTGGGCATCCTGCCGCATTCGCCCAAGCTGGCGCGCATGCGACCTGCCGATTTCGGCCTGGACGATCGCTTCGATGTCTAGCGCCGCGCTGGCCGTGGCCGCGGCCGCACTCGTTCTGCTTGGACTTGGCCTGCTGATGCTGGCCAGTGCGAGGGCGCGCGCGCAGGAGGAGAGCGCACGCGCGTTCGTGCAAGCGCAAACCGAGCAGGTCAAGGCACGCTACGCGACCCCGGCCGAGCCGCAAGCCGGACGCCAGCCGCATGATCTGCGGCGCAAGTGGGCGGATTTCATGCGCCGTGCCGACCTGGCCCCCACGCGCCGTACCTATGCGCTCTGGGGCGCATCGATTGCTGCGACTGTGGTGGCGGCGGCAATCCTCGGCGGCTGGCTTGCCGCCGTGGCCGGGTTTTCCACCGGGCTGGCGCTGCTCTATTTTCTGCTCTGGAACCGGGCGCGCCGCGTCGGACAGAAGCTGCGCCGGCAACTGCCCTCGTTTCTCGACGCCGTGGTGCGGATGATGAGCATCGGCAGCAGCGTGCCTTCGGCATTCCAGACAGCCATCGGCAATACCGAGGCGCCGCTGCGGCAGTGCCTGGTCCAGGCCATTCACCTGCAGCGTGCGGGCAAGGAGCTCGACCAGGCGGTATTGCAGGTGGCGCGGATCTACCGCGTCGACGAATTGTTGCTGCTGTCGTCGGTGCTGCGGCTGGCGGTGCGCTACGGCGGCCGCGCCGACATCGTCATGGAGCGTACCGCCGCCTTTATGCGCGACCGCGAGCAGGCGCAGCAGGAGCTCCATGCCCTCTCGTCGGAGACACGCATGTCGGCGTGGGTGTTGGGCTTGCTGCCGCTGGTGGTGGGCGGGATGATGTTCATGATGAACGCGGCCTACATCATGATGATGTGGCGCGACCCGAGCGGCAGGATGCTGCTGCTGGTTGCCGTGGCGCTGGAGGCCCTGGGGGCCGTCATGCTCTACCGCCTGGCCAGGTCGGTATAGGACAAGAGACCATGGATAGCACTACCCTGATCTCCCTGAGCCTGTGCGTCGCGGCCGTCGGCCTGGCCGCGCTGGCCTTGCCGCTGGTGGGCCAGTGGCGGCAGCGACATCGCGCCGAGCGCACCATCGATGCCGCGCTGTCGCGCCAGGCCGCTGCCGCCACGGCTCCCGCGCGAGGCGCTGCCTCCGCCCCGGCCAATGCCGCAGCGGCCCAGGTCCAGAGCGCCGGCGCGCGGATTGGCGCGCGGCTCGGCGGGCAGCTTAGCAAGCGGTTCGACCAGCGCTGGCTCGCGTCGCCGCTGGGCAAGACGGTCGTGACCGCCGAAGAGGAGCGGCTGCTTGAGCAGTGCGGCTTCTACGGCGACAAGGCGCGGGCGGTATTTGGCGGCCTGCGCCTGTCGCTGCCAGCCGCCCTGGCCGCCGCGGTATTTGCCGGGCACTTGCCTGCTTCCCTGATGGCCGCGCTGTTCTGGGCCTTCGCCACCTTTGCGCTGGGTTTTCTCGCGCCTAAATGGATGCTGCGGCGCCGCGCGCAGAGCCGCCTGCGGCGCCTGGAGGACGAACTGCCCGTGCTGGTCGATATGCTGCGGCTGTTGCAAGGGGTGGGCCTGTCGATCGACCAGAGCCTGCAGATCATCGTGGCCGAGTTCGGCGGCATGCTGCGCGTGCTTGGCCCGGAACTGACTCGCGCCAACCAGCAGTTCGCCTCGGGCCGCTCGCGCGAGCAGACCTTGCAGCGCATCGGGCGCCTGTTCGACAGTGAGGACCTGAGGAGCCTGACCACCATGCTTAGCCAGGTGGACCGCTTTGGCGGCGCGGTGCAGGAACCGCTGCGCCAGTTCGGCTTGCGCTTGCAAGAGGGGCGCAAGTCGCGGATGAAGGAGCAGGTGGGCAAGCTGACCGTGAAGATGACGGCGGTGATGGTGGTGACCATGCTGCCGGTGCTGCTGATCATCACGGCCGGGCCGGGCTTCCTGGGTGTGATGCGGATGCTTTCGCATATGTCGGGGGGATTGAAGTGAACGGACAAGAACAGCGTGCCGCCACCGTGCGGCAAATACCGGGGTCCGCGCTTGCGGGCGTCTTCGCCGCGCCTGGCCGGATCTGGGCCAGGCGCCTGACGCAGGTGCTGGCGATAGCGGTGTTGAGCGGCTGCGGCAGCACCGTGGCCAACCGCATGAGCGAGCAGGCGGACGCCCAGGTGGCATTGTCAAAGCTGCGTGACCGGCAGGACAGGGCCGGCTACGACGACAAGTCGGTCTATCTGGGCCTGATCGGCAAGATGCAGGACGAGGGCCTGTATTTCGCTTCGCTCGCGCACATCGACGTCTACGAGAAGCGCTTTGGCGCCTCGCCCGCATTGACGCTGATGCGCGCGGACGCGCTGCGCGAGACCGGCCAGGATGCGGCGGCCACGCAAGCGTATCAAAACCTGGTTGGCTCGGTGGTGCAGTCCCGTGCTTACCATGGCCTGGGGCTGCTTGCCGGCCGCAGGAGCGATTTTGCCGGCGCCGCGGCGGCGTTGCGGCAAGCCGCGCAGTCCGATCCCACCAATGCGCAGGTTGCCAACGACCTGGGCTACGCATTGATGCGCACCGGTGCGTTGCCCGAGGCGCGCGTGCCGGTGATGCAGGCCTTGCAGCTCGATGGCAGGAACCCGCGCGTGGTCAGCAACGCCGCGGTCTGGCTGGTGGCGGATGGCAAGCGCGAGCAGGCGGTGGCGCTGATGCAGCGCGCCGCGCTGTCTGCGGCTACGCAGAAGGCTGTCCTGCAGGAGGCGGAGCGGGTCAGGCGCGCCAGCACGCAACGCACGCGCGCGGCGGCGCCCGTGGCAGGGCAGCCGGCCCGGCTGGCTGCGGCATCCCCGGCTGGCCCGAGCCACGTCCGGCTGACGGAGCTCACCCAGGCCACGCCATGACAGCATGTTCGAGGCGCACTTTCGCCATTACCCGCGCATTTCCCCTATGTCCTACCGGCTGCCCCACCAGTTGTCCCACCCATTGCCAGATGCGATCGCAACAACCCAGGAGTTGTCCATGAACCGGACCAGAACGAGAAGCCTGCGCGGTGCCACCTCCCGTTGCGGGATGGCGCTGGCGATCGCTGCGCTAGGCATGGGGCTGGTCCCCGCCGTGGCGCAGACCGAGGCGCCGGCCGCGCGTGAGACGCAGCCCGCCCGGCAGGAAGTGGGCGCGCGGGTGCGCGGTCTCCTCGAAATCCAGCGCAGTGGCGCGCAGGCGGGGCAGGCGCAGCAGCTGCACGGGGAGCAGGCCGCTTTGTCCTACCAGCGCTATATGGCGACGTTTACCCATCCCATCCCTGAGTTCTACATCGGCCAGGCGGGCGCGCAAAAAGGCTCGGGCAGTGGCATGGGCCAGGGCACGGTGGGACGATGAGCCGGGACTGCCCCCATCTCGCTGCCCGGCGCTGCGGCCGGCAGCGCGGCGCCATCGGTGTGCTTGGCGCCTTGCTGCTGGTGACGGTGGCGGTCGGGGCGCTGGTTTCGGTCGATGTCGGCCACGTGTTCTATCGCCAGCGCCAATTGCAGAAGGCAGCCGACATGGCAGCCCTGGCCGGCGCGCAACAGCTCAAGCAGGCGGCGGATGCGGCTACCACTTCGGCCAATGTGCTGAGCGCCGTGCAATCGGCCGGCACGCAGAACGACTACAGCGGGGCGGCTGCCGCCAATTGCAACACGGCGGGTAGCGGCGGTGCCGACGGCATGCGGGTCTGCCTGGGCGTATGGGATCCGGCGTATACCGCCGGTGGCGACACCGCGCGGCATTTCAACGCGGCATATGACACCACCAGGCTCTCGGCGAATGCGGTGCAGGTGGTGGCGACGCAGACCGTGCCGATCCTGTTCGTCTTCCCGGGGGGGGCCGCGCGCCAGTTGCGGGCGGAGGCGATCGCCAACGCGAGCCCGCCGGTGGCCTCGTTTTCGCTAGGCAGCAGCCTGCTGGATTTCAATTCCGCCAATAGCCTGCTGAGCCTGTTGCTGGGCAGCGCCGTCCAGTTCTCCGTGCTGGACTGGCAGGGACTGCTCAACGCCAATGTCACGCTCGACCAGCTGCGCCTGAAGCTGGGCGTCGGCACCATCGACGAGCTGCTGAAGACGTCGCTGTCGATCCAGCAGTTCTATGCCCTGGTGCTGGGCGCGGCCGGCAAGGATGCGTTGCTGTCGACCGCGCTGGGCAGCCCGCCGACCAAGCTTGGCGTGAGCGGAGTCCAGGCCAACGTCGGTTTGGGCCAGTTGCTCAACCTGGGCGTGCTGGCGCCGGCGGCCTCGTCGGCCGCCGACGTGGCGCTCAACGTCGCCAGCCTGCTGACGCTGGGCGCGCAGGTGGCCAATGGCAATGCGGCCATTCAGTTGCCCTTGAACGTCAATCTGCCGGCGGGTATCGGCGGCGCGAGCGCCAATCTGTACATCGTGCGGCCGCCGGTGATGGCGGTGGGACCGGCCCGGCAATTGAGCAGCGCGCCACCGGCCTGGCAGACCACGGCGCACACGGCGGCAGTGGGCCTGCGCCTGGCGGTGGCGCTCAATGTGGGCGGAGGGATCCTGCCCCAGCTGGTGACGCTCAATGTGCCTCTCTATGTGGAGCTGGCCGAGGCCACGGCCTCGCTGCAGAGCATCCGGTGCGCCGCGGCGAAGGCGGATTGCCGCGCCACGCTGAGCGTGAACACCGGTGTGGTCAAGGCCTGCCTGGCAGCGGCCAGCGGCAGCGGCTGCGCTTCAGGCCCGGTGACGCTGGTGGACCTGAACCTGGTCGATTTGCTGAGCATTAGGGTGACTGCCTCGGGCAGTCCGAGCACCGGCACGGTTCCGGTCAATACCTCGACCATGACGCTGGCGCCGGGCCAGACCGCAAGCGTCTCCACGACATCGGTGCTGAGCGGCGTAGCGGTGGATGCGCTCGACAACCTGAACGTGGCGGCCACCGTGACCGTGCTTGGGCTCCCCGTGAGCCTTCCATTGTCGCTGGGTACCTTGCTGAAGCCACTGTTCACCTTGCTTGACCCCATAGTCAGCACCGTGCTCAACCTCCTGGGTCTCAACCTCGGCGGCGCCACGGTCTGGATGCAGGGAATCGACTGCAACAACGCCGAGCTGGTGTTCTGAGCCATGCAGCAGGCTAATCGCGATACGGCGGAAGACAGATGAAGACAGATCGCTGGGCCTACGAGAGCCTTGAAGTTTATGTATGGGAAGGCAAGTCCGATATTGCCGACCGCGTGGCGCGTTTCCTGTCGCCGCTCGGGGTGGATGTGATCCGCGCCGGCGCGCTGGAGGCCTTGCCGGCGCAGCCGCGCCTGAAGCCTTGCGTGGCGGTCATCAGCGTGTCGGTGATCGGCGCGGCGAAGTTCACCGCGCTGGACTGGGAAGCGGCGCATGGCATGCCCGTGATCTGGGTGGCCGCGCCTGGGCGCGAGACCGATCCGGGGCGCTTTCCCGCCGAGTACGCGCATATCCTGGCCGACGACTTCACCGGGCCGGACCTGCGCAACCAGATTGCCAAGCTGCTGCCGCAATTGCTGGCGGCATCCGAGCCGGGCAATGCGGCGGCCGACCTGGTGGCCGAGTCGTCCGCCATGCAGCAGTTCCTGTCGCAGGTGGAGACGTTTGCCGATTTCGGCAGCAATGTGATGCTGTATGGCGAGACCGGTGCCGGCAAGGAGCGCATCGCGCAGCTGTTCCACGAACGCAACAACATCTACGGCAAGGGGCCGTTCGTCGCCGTCAATTGCGGCGCGATCCCCGATGGCTTGTTCGAGTCGCAATTCTTCGGCCATGCCAAGGGTGCGTTCACCGGGGCGATGTTTGCCCACCGCGGTTTTTTCGAGCAGGCCAATGGCGGCACGCTCTTTCTCGACGAGATCGGCGACCTGCCGCTGTTCCAGCAGGTCAAGCTGCTGCGGGTGCTGGAGGAGAACGCCTTGACCCGGCTGGGTTCGACCATGCCTGTCAAGCTGGACTTCCGCCTGGTCGCCGCGACCAACAAGGACCTGCGCGAGGCCGTGTCGCAGGGGCGCTTTCGCGCGGATCTGTATTTCCGCCTGGCGGTGATCGAACTGCGCTTGCCCAGCCTGGAAGAGCGCGGCGCGGCGGACAAGGTGGCGCTGCTGGTGTCGTTTCTCAGGCAGATGCTCGGCGCCTCCGGCTTCGATGCGCTGCCGCCGCTGCCCGACTGGCTCAAGGGCGCGGTAGGCACGGCATTTTTTACGGGCAATGTGCGCGAACTGCGCAACCTGGCCGAGCGCATCGGCATCACCGTGCAGCAGACCGGGCACTGGGAGGAGCCGCGTATCCGCCCGCTGTTCCGCAGCCTGCGGCCGGGCGCATTCGACGGCAACGAGCGCACCGCGGACTGGCGCGGCGAGACCGAGGAGCGCCGCCGCATCGTGGCCGCGCTGGACGCCAATAGCTGGCGGCGCCAGGACACGGCGGCCAGCCTCGGCATCAGCCGCAAGGTGCTGTGGGAGAAGATGCGCAAGTTCCAGATCGCCGACAACGAAGCCGAGCCAGCGTGACGCCCCTGTCGCCGGGGTGGCGCAAGCCCGCGTTTCGGCGCGGGCTTGCCGCCGCGGTCTTCAGAAGGTCTTCCTGCCGCTCTGGTACGCACTCACGATGCGGTTCATTTCCGCTACCAGCGCTGCGGGCCCGGCAGGCAGGGCGCGTGCAATGCCTTGCATATAGCCAAGCAGTTCCTGCCTGGCCGCCTCGGCGAAATCCATGGTGACGGCCTGGTCCTCATACAGCAGCACGTAGGAACGCGCAAAGCCGTACAGCAGGAAATAGGCCGCGGCGTGGGCCGGGTCGGTGTCGATCAGGTCGCGGGTGGCGTTCTTGACCGCCACGAAGGCATCGGTGCCGGGAAGCGAATCCTGGAATTGCTGGAGTGTGGTTTCAAGCGTCATGGCGCAATGGTTCGAGGGCTGTTGGTGAAGACTGGTGAAAACCGAAGACCGGATGGGTCGTGCGAAAAAACGATGCAAGGCTATCTAACTTGCAAGCCTCGTGGAACGGGGCTCGCTCATACGCTGTTCAGCATGCGCCGCAACAGGGCGGCGCCGTCGCGGCCCTTATAGGCGCGCTGCCACAGGTCATTGACCATGGCGGTGTAAAGCCGCACCGCCTCGGGTGCGGCGGTGACGGTGGCGATGCCGGTCGAGACATTGGGAAACTCCCCGAAACGGAACGGGCTGGTCGCTACATAGGCCTTGCCCGGACGCTCGAATACCTGGAAGGTGGCATTGGGCATGCTGCCGTCGACAATGCCGATCTGCAAGCCGATCGGTTGCGCCTCCAGCAGCTCGATCACGCGCTCGACTTCGCGCCGGGCCGCCAGCGAGCGCTCCATGCGCACCGCCGGTGGCAGGTCCAGCCGCCCCACCAGCCCGAAATGCACGAAGCGTTCGAGCGAGCGCAGGTCGATCAGGCTGGTGATGGGCGGCACGCTGCGGGCGAATGACTGCTTGCGTTCCTCCAGCAGTTCCAGCAGCGCGTCGATGGTCGCCGCTTGCGGCGGCTGCGGGCTTTCGCCCAGCATCTGCCGCAGGTGGCCGGCGTAGCCGGGCGAGGTCAGCAGATAGGAAATCGGCTCGAAATGGGCCAGGATGCGGGTGGCCCCATGTTCGAGCTGGCGCATGCGCTCGATATACGCCACGGCCGAGTGGTAGTACTCCGACTCCACTCCCAGCATCGAGGCCAGCGAGGTGCCCAGCAGGTGAGCCAGGCGGCCAAGCGTCTCGATCTTGACGATATCGCCCTTTTCCATCCGGTAGATCGCCGCGCGCGAAACGCCCAGCTGCTCGGCGATGGCTTCCGCCCGCAACCCCGCGCCGAGGCGGTAGGCGCGCAGGCGATTGCCGATCTCGATGAAATCGACGGGTATGCCGGCAGCCAGCGGAGCATCCATCCTGGGGAATCTCAAAAAGAAGACAAGGCTCATCCTAGCATGGGCTGCCGCGGAATGGCGAGAGAAGGTGAGGATGCGAGGGGGCGGCGTGCATTGCCCCCTCACCCTGGCATCACCGCGGTCTCCGGCAATCCCACCCGGCGGCTGAAGCGTGATCGGCCTGGCGCCGATAAAGCGATGACGGCCTCCTGGCATCGAAAGCCGGTTTTGTGCATCAAAGTGCATTTAATGCGTGTTTTTGGTGCGGGCAAGCGCTCATTCTGCTTCGCATGGTCTCGTAAACGAGACTTGGCTAGTTTTTTGGATGGCATGTATATTGCGATCCAGCACTGCCGGGCCGGTGATGCTGGCCACCCCCATCACGCTTTTCAGACTGAAGGCGCGCCTCGGGCGCAAGAAAATGAATCCGATGAAGAAGTCCCTCGCCAAGGCGCTGTCCGCCGCCGTCACGACTGTCACGTTGTCCCTCGCCGTCACTGTCCCGCCCGCTCTTGCCGCCGGGTATCCGGAACGGCCCATCACCATCGTCGTGCCTTACGCCGCAGGCGGCAGCAACGATATGGTGGCGCGCGTGCTGAGCCAGCGCCTGGGCCAGGACCTGGGGGTCTCGGTGGTGGTGGACAACGCGCCGGGCGCAAGCGGTACCATCGGCGCGATCAAGACCATCAATGCGCCGGCCGACGGCTACACGCTGCTGCTGGGATCCAACAGCGAAATCTCGATTGCCAGGCTGACCAATCCGAAGATCCGGTACGACGGGCAGCGCGACCTGGTGCCGCTGCGCATGGTGGGGTCGCAGCCCATGGTGCTGGTGTCCGGCGCGCAATCGGGCATTCATGGCGTGAACGGCTTCCTGGCGCTGGCCAAGAGCAAGAAGCCGGTGAACTATGGCACCTCGGGCATCGGCACGCCGCTGCACCTGTCGGGCGAACTGATTCGCGGCGCCAGCAAGGTCGATATGACCCATGTGCCGTACAAGGGCGGCGCGCCCGCCATCGCCGACCTGATGGCGAACCAGATCGAACTGGGCGTGCTGGTGCTGTCGACCGCGCTGCCGCAGATCAAGTCGGGCAAGCTGCAGGCCATCGGCGTGACTTCGGCCACGCGCTCGCACGCGGCCCCCAATATCCCGGCCCTGGCCGAGAGCAAGGCCCTGGCGGGCGTCGACATGCGCCTGTGGTTCGGGCTGTTCGCGCCAGCCAACACGCCCAAGGCCGTGACCGACAAGCTGTCGGAGGCACTCGCTCGCGCCATCAACGCGCCCGAGGTGAAGAGCAAGCTGTCCGAGGCCGGTGTCGATATCGACGCGAAGGACGCGGCGGCTTTCCGCGGCTTCATCGCCCGGGAGACCGAGGCGTACCGCAAGATCGTCAGCGAAGCCAATATCCAGGAGTAAGGTTCAGGAGTAAGGCTGCCCGGGCCGGCCGCCGCGCAGTTGCCAGCACAAAGCCCGGGCGCGAAAGCCCCGGGCTTGGTGTTTTTTACACTCCTGGCTCCTCTTGCGCGAATCGCGCGACGACGGCTCAGAGCAGGCGGATCTGCTTGACCTTGAACTTCGGCTCGCCGACCCATTCCTTGTCGTATTCGCCGATCAGTTCCACCTTGGTGGCCGCGCCGACCGGCTGCCCGGCCGGCCACAGCCGCTGCTTGATCTTGACGCGCATCTGCCCGGTGCCGTCATCGAACCGGTAAAGCTCGTGGCCGACGCTGCTGACGATCTGGCCGCGCAGCACCGCCGGCTGGTCGTCCCTGCCATCCGCCTGCAAGGCCTTGACCGTGGCCACGGGTACCGTCGACGGCCCGACGTATTGCGCCTGCGCCATCATGGCCGTGGCTGCCAGCGTTGCTGCGATCAGAATGCGTTTCATCTTTGCTCTCCCTGGGTTGGCTGGATCGGGTCTGGCGCTTTTGCACCAGCACCGGCGTATTGTGGCGAGCGCGGGCTGAACCGAAACTGAACGGCTGGCGGCAGGCGTTTATGATGGCGCTTGCGCTCGCCGCCCGTGCCCCGGTCCGCGACCCGCCCAACACCGCTTCAGCGCCGGCGCTGCGCCGGCCATCGCTCCAACAAGGGATTCACATTGCGTTTTCTTCACACTGCCGACTGGCATCTCGGACGCGTGTTCCACGCGCGCAGCCTGCTCGAAGACCAGGCCTGGGTGCTCGACCAACTGCTTGCTCTGGTCCGCGACCTGCGGCCCGATGCGGTGCTGATCGCCGGCGACGTCTATGACCGCGCGGTGCCGCCTCCCGAGGCGGTGGCGCTGCTCGACGACGTGCTGGCGCGCATCGTGGTGGACGCGGGCGTGCCGGTGGTGATGATCGCCGGCAACCACGACAGCGCGCAGCGGCTCGGCTTCGGCGCGCGGCTGCTGACGGCGCAGGGTTTGCATGTGGCCGGCCTCGCCGGGCGCGAGGCGGCCTGCGTGACCTTGTCCGATGCGGCTGGCGAGGTGCGGATCTATGCCTTGCCCTATGCCGAGCCCGCGGCCGTGCGCGATGCCTTCGGCGTGGAACTCCCTGGCCACGAGGCGGCGCTTGCCGCTCGTCTGGACGCGATCCGGGCGAGCCATCCGGCGCATGCGCGCTCGGTGGTGGTGGCGCATGCGTTCGTGATCGGCGGCGAGGCCAGTGAATCCGAGCGCCCGCTTTCGGTGGGGGGCAGCGGTGCCGTTGCCGCGAGTGTGTTCGACGGCTTCGACCTGGTCGCGCTTGGCCACCTGCACCGGCCGCAGACATTCAACGAGCGGATCCACTATGCCGGCTCGCTGCTGAAATACTCGCTGTCCGAGGTCACGCACGCCAAGTCGGTCTCGCTGATCGAGCTGGCCGGCGATGGCACGGTCGGCATCGAGCCAATCGCGCTCTCGCCGCGGCGCGACCTGCGCATCGTCGAAGGGCAACTGGCCGATCTGCTGGCGCAGGCCGCCGCCGATCCGCGCCGCGACGACTATATCCACGCGGTGCTCACCGATGCCGGTGCCTTGCTCGACCCGATGGCCCGCCTGCGCCAGGGCTACCCCAACGCACTCGCGCTCGAGCGGGCCGTGCTGACGCGCAGCGGCGAGGCCGGGGCTGCCGGGCAGCGCCTGCGCCAGCTGGACGCCGGGGAACTGTTCGCCGACTTCTTCAAGGAGGTCGCGGGCGAGGCGCTGGACGAGGACAAGCGCCGCGTGCTCAACCAATTGCTCGAAGGCATTGCTGCCGCCGACCGGGAGTCCGCATGAGACCGCTGCGCCTGAAACTGCAAGCCTTCGGCCCCTTTGCCGCCAGCGAGGAGATCGACTTCAGCCGGCTCGGGGAGCGGGCCTTCTTCCTGATCCACGGCCCCACCGGCGCGGGCAAGACCACCTTGCTCGACGCCATCTGCTTCGCGCTTTACGGCGATACCTCCGGTGGCGAGCGCAGCGCGCAGGACATGCGCAGCGCCAATGCCGATCCCGGCCTGCGCACCGAGGTCACGTTCGAGTTCAGCCTGGCCGGCCAGCGCTACCTTGCCACGCGCTCGCCGGCGCAGGAGCGGCCCAAGCTGCGGGGCGAGGGCACCGTCAAGGAAACACCCAAGGCCCAGCTCGACGCGATGGGCGAGGGCGGCTGGACCAGCAAGGCCAGCCAGCCCAACAAGGTGGATGACTACGTGCGCAACCTGCTGGGTTTCGACAGCAGCCAGTTCCGCCAGGTGATCGTATTGCCGCAGGGGCGCTTTCGCGAACTGCTGACGGCCGACTCCAAGAGCCGCCAGGCCATCCTGGAACGCTTGTTCCGCACCGAGCTGTACCGGCGCGTGGAGGACTTGCTCAAGGGCCAGGCCGCGGGCATCCGCCAGCAGGCCGAGCGCTTGCACATCGAGCAAGCGGCGCTGCTGCAGCAGTATCAGCTTGAATCGGTGGATGCGTTGCGGGAGCAGGCGGCGGCGCTGCAGGCCCGGCTCGATGCGCTCAGGCAGCGCGACGGCGCCGCGCGCACCGCGCTGGAGCTTGCCGCGCTGGCCAGCCGGCAGGGCGAGCATGCCGAAGCACGCCTGCGCGAACAGCGCGAGACCGAGGCGGCCCACGCCGCCCTGCTGGCGCAACGGCACGAGGTGGAGGCGCAGCGGCTTCGCCTGCAGGCGGCGCGCAGGGCCGCGCAGGTCGAGCCCTTCGAGCAACACCTGGGGCAGGCCGGGCAGGAACATCAGCAGGCACAGCAGGCGCTGGCCACGGCAAGCGCGCGGGCCAACGCCTGCGCGATGGCCTCCGCAGCGGCGGCAACGGCGCTGGAGACCGAAGTGGCCCGTGCCGGCGAGCGCCAGCTGGCGCAAAAGCATGTAGCCGAACTGGAGGCCATGCTGCCGCAGGCGCAACGCCTTGGCGCCCTGCAGCAGGATTTGCAGCACGCGGCCAGCCAGCAGGCGCAGAAGGCCGCAGCCCATGCCGGCGCCGTGCAGGCGCAGCAGCAGGCAAGCGTGGCGCTGCGGCAGGCCGAGGCCAGCCTGGCCCAGGCGCAGGAAGGCGCGCGCGGGCTGGAGATGTTCCAGCTCCAGCAGGCCGGGCTCGCCCAGCAGGCGGCCACGCTCGACAAGTACGCAGCCACGCTGGCGCAATGGGAACAGGCGCGGCATCAGGCGCAGGCCGACCAGCGCGCCGCGCAACAAACCGCCACGCGGCAGGCGCAGGGCGCCTTGCAACTGCGCGAGACCGAACTGGCCTGGCGGGCGGGCCAGGCCGCGCGGCTTGCCGAGGGCCTGCGCGACGGCGATGCCTGCCCGGTCTGCGGGAGCGCTGCCCATCCTCATCTGGCCTTGCATGTCGAAGCGCCGGTTTCCGACGAGGCGCTCGAGCACGCCCGCGAGGCGGCCCGGCTCGCCGACCAGGCCGCCCAGGGCGCGGCCAGCCGGGCACAGGCCGCGCTGCTGGCGGTGGTGCATCGCCAGGAACAATTGGACGAACTGCGCGCAGCCGTGGGCGCCGCGGAAATGCCGCCCGGCGCGGCGCAGGATCCGGCCGCCGCCAAGCTGCGACTGGCCGAGGCTATCCAGGCGCTGCGCACGCAGCAGCAGGCGGCCGGGCTGGCGGCCAGCCAGTGCCAGCCGCTGGCCGCCGAACTGGAGCGGCAGCGCGGCGCACTCGCGACTGCGGAAACCGCCATCCGCGCGGCCGATGCCGCCGCGCAGGACGCCGGCCAGCGCCACGCCAGGCTGCAGGGCGAGTGGCAAGCGGCTTGCGCGCAGGTGCCGCCGGACCGGCGCGAGCCCGAGCGGCTGGCACGCGCCCTGGCGCAGGCGCGGCAGGATCTTGCCGCGCGCGAAGCCGCATTGGCCGCGGCGCAGGGCGCCGACAAGCGTGCCGGCGCGGACCTCGCCGCGGCGCAGGCCGCGCAAGCCGCCGCGCAGGCCAGCCTTGCCGGCCATGCCCAGCGCGAGCAGCAGGCGGGCGCCGTGTTCGCCAGCGCACTGGAACAGGCTGGCTTTGCCACGCGCGAGTCTTATGCCGAGGCGCGCCTGCCGGGCGCGCAGGCGGGGCAGCTCGAAGCCCTGGTCAATCGCTTCGACCTGGATCTTGCCGCCGCCACCGATCGCCGCGAGCGCGCCGCCCTGGCCGCGCGGGACCTGGCGGCGCCAGACCTGCCGGCCCTGAGGCAGGCGCAGGCCGACGCCGCCGCCGCGCTGGAAGCGTTGGTCGCGCAGCAGGCCGACCTGCATCGCAGCCGCGAGAACCTGCTGCAGTGCCAGCAACGGCTGGATGCCCTGGCCGCCGAGGGCGCGGAGATCGAGCGCAGCTATGCGGTGCTCGGGCGCCTGGCGGAAGTGGCCAACGGCAACAATCCGCGCCGCATCACTTTCCAGCGGTTCGTGCTGGCGACCTTGCTCGACGAGGTGCTGGAGGCGGCTTCGCTGCGGCTGATGCGCATGAGCCGCAGCCGCTACGAACTGCAGCGCGTGCGCCAGCAGGGCGACCTGCGCAGCGCCGGCGGGCTGGACCTGGAGGTGTTCGACCACGATACCGGCATGGCGCGCCCGGCCAATACGCTGTCCGGCGGCGAGGGCTTCCTGGCCTCGCTGTCGCTGGCGCTGGGGCTGGCCGACGTGGTGCAGTCACGCGCGGGCGGCATCCAGCTGGATACGCTGTTTGTCGACGAGGGGTTTGGCACGCTCGACCCCGAAAGCCTGGATTTCGCCATCCGGACCCTGATCGACCTGCAGCAGGCCGGCCGGCTGGTGGGCATCATTTCCCATGTGGCCGAATTGCGCGAGCGCATCGACGTGCGGCTGGAGATCCGGCCCGGGGTGGGCGGCAGCCGGGCGGCGCTGCAATTGCCATAGAAGGCCGGGAACGCGTGCCCCGCCGAGGCGTGAAGGGCGTAAGCTCTGCCTTGTTTCCGCCCCGGCCGGCACCACGCGGAAGGCCTGCCCGCAAGCTGGCTTACAACTGGCCTACGATCGTGTCCGGCAACCGCACAAGCGATTTTCCGTTGCCTTGACCACCTCCGGATAGGGGGTGTAATCTGTTCATTCTGCGAATTGAAGTTCGCAATTAGAACAAATCAGAATAATCAGAACAACCAGAAAAATCAAAGTCTGTTGGATTCGTGTCTGGCGAAGCACCTTGCGCAGTCAATGCATGGCGTGCAAGCCGGATGGACCTTCCGGCAGGACTGTCCGGAGACAGCGTTTGCGCGCCGCCTGATTTCCCTGCTTGGCGGCCGGTTCCCGGATAGTTCGTCCGGACTCTCGGAACTGGAACGCAAGTGATCAACAAGCTATTCGACTCGGTGGAATCGGCCATGGCCGACATCCACGACGGCGCCACCATCCTGATTGGCGGTTTTGGCATGGCCGGCATGCCGGCGGAGCTCATCGACGCGCTCATCGCCCAGGGTGCCCGCGACCTCACCATCGTCAACAACAACGCGGGCAATGGCGACACGGGCCTGGCCGCGCTGCTCAAGACCAAGCGTGTGCGCAAGATCATCTGCTCCTTCCCGCGCCAGGCCGATTCCTACGTCTTCGACTCGCTCTACCACGCCGGCGAGATCGAGCTGGAACTGGTGCCGCAGGGCAACCTGGCCGAGCGCATCCGCGCCGCCGGCGCCGGCATCGGCGGTTTCTTCACCCGCACCGCGTACGGCACGCCGCTGGCCGAAGGCAAGGAAACCCGCATCATCGACGGCCAGGGTTATGTCTACGAGACGCCGATCCATGCCGACTTCGCGCTGATCAAGGCGCTGCGCGCCGACCGCTGGGGCAACCTGACCTACCGCAAGACCGCGCGCAACTTCGGCCCGATCATGGCCATGGCGGCCAAATGCCCCATCGTGCAGGTCAGCGAGATCGTCGAGCTCGGCGAGCTGGACCCGGAACACATCGTGACCCCGGGGTTGTTCGTCAAGCGCGTCGTCAAGATCGACGGCGCCAGCCAAGCTGCCGCCTGAGCGCCAAGGAGATCCCCAATATGCAACGCCTGACCCGCGATCAGATGGCCGCCCGCGTGGCCAAAGACATTCCCGACGGTGCCGTGGTCAATCTCGGCATCGGCCTGCCCACCCTGGTCGGCAATCACCTGCCGCCCGACCGTGAAATCCTGCTGCACAGCGAGAACGGCCTGCTCGGCATGGGCAAGGCGCCGCCCCCGGGCGAGGAAGACGGCGACCTGATCAACGCCGGCAAGCAGCCGGTCACGATCAAGCCGGGCGGCTCGTATTTCCACCATGCCGATTCCTTCGCCATGATGCGTGGCGGCCACCTCGACTTCTGCGTGCTCGGCGCGTTCCAGGTCTCGGAGAAGGGCGATCTGGCCAACTGGCATACCGGCGCACCGGGCGCGATCCCTGCCGTGGGTGGGGCGATGGACCTGGCCATCGGCGCCAAGGAAGTGTTCGTGATGATGGAACACCAGACCAAGCAGGGCGAAAGCAAGATCGTGCCGCAATGCACCTATCCCCTCACCGGCATGGCCTGCGTCACGCGCATCTATACCGATCTCGCGACCATCGATGTCACGCCCGACGGGCTGGTGGCGCGCGACCTGGTCGAGGGCTTGTCCTTCGAAGAGCTGCAGCGCCTGTCCGGCGTGCCGCTCAAGCAAGGCGCCACGGCCTGACGGCCTGGCAGGCGCGGCGCGTGCCGGGTGCCTTGGGCGCCGGCGGCGCGCCGCCGTCCCGCGCACGCATCCCGGCGCGTACGCTTCCAGGCTGCACGCTTTCACGCACAAGCCTTTCACGCACAAGCAATAGAGAAACCTGAGAGACAACCATGACCGAAGCCTTCATCTGCGACGCCATCCGCACCCCCATCGGCCGCTACGCCGGCAGCCTGTCCGCGGTACGCCCTGACGACCTGGGCGCGGTGCCGCTCAAGGCGCTGATGGCGCGCAACCCGAACCTCGACTGGTCGGCCATCGACGACGTCATCTATGGCAACGCCAACCAGGCGGGCGAAGACAACCGCAACGTGGCGCGCATGTCGCTGCTGCTGGCAGGCCTGCCGCAGAGCGTGCCGGGCGCCACCATCAACCGCCTGTGCGGTTCGGGCATGGACGCCACCGGCACCGCGGCGCGCGCGATCAAGGCCGGCGAAGCCGGCCTGATGATTGCCGGCGGCGTGGAAAGCATGAGCCGCGCTCCGTTCGTCATGGGCAAGGCTACCAGCGCCTTCTCGCGCGACGCGCAGATTTTCGATACCACCATCGGCTGGCGTTTCATCAACCCCGCCATGCGTGCGGCCTATGGCGTGGACTCGATGCCCGAGACCGCCGAGAACGTCGCCACCGACTACAAGATCAGCCGTGAAGACCAGGACCTGATGGCGCTGCGCAGCCAGGAGAAGGCTTCGCGGGCGCAGGCCGACGGCACGCTGGCACAGGAAATCACGGCCGTGACGATCGCCCAGAAGAAGGGCGATCCGCTGGTGGTGGAGCGCGACGAACACCCGCGCGCCACCAGCATGGAAGCGCTGGGCAAATTGCGCGGCGTGGTGCGCCCGGACGGCACCGTGACCGCGGGCAATGCCTCGGGCGTCAATGACGGCGCCTGCGCCATCCTGCTCGCCAGCGAAGCCGCGGCCCGCCAGCACGGCCTGACGCCCAAGGCCCGCATCGTCGGCATGGCAACCGCCGGCGTGGCACCGCGCGTGATGGGCATTGGCCCGGCGCCGGCCTCGCAGAAGCTGCTCAAGCAACTGGGCATGACCATCGACCAGATGGATGTGATCGAGTTGAACGAAGCCTTCGCCGCGCAAGGCCTGGCCGTACTGCGCGAACTCGGCGTGGCCGACGACGATGCGCGCGTCAACCCGAACGGCGGCGCCATCGCACTGGGTCACCCGCTTGGCATGAGCGGCGCCCGCCTGGTGACCACCGCCATGTACCAGTTGCACCGCACCGGCGGCCGCTACGCGCTGTGCACCATGTGCATCGGCGTGGGCCAGGGCATCGCCATGGTGATCGAACGCGTCTGACCAGCCGCGTCCGACGTCATCCGCGCCGTGGGCTCCGGCCCGCGGACGCCGACCGCTCAAGATCTCTGCGCCCCTGCCGTTAGTACCTGGCGGAAGTGCAGGCTGAGACAGTTTCCCAACGCAAAGAAGCAGCGCGACAGGGCCGACCAGCTCGCCGGCTCCTGTCGCATCCTCTTCAGCATGACCCGGCGCGGTTGTCGCCGGTCGGAGTAAGTGATGTCCCTTCCCGTTGCCACGCTCGTTACCGGTGCCAGTTCCGGTATCGGCCGCGCCATCAGCGAAATGCTGCTGGCCGATGGCGTGACCCAGGTGGTCAATGTCGACTATGTCGCCCCCGCCTGGTCGCATCCCAATATGACGTTTTTCCAGGCCGACCTGACCGATGCCGCCGCGACCCGCGCGGTGGCCGAACAGGTGACCTCGCGCTTCGCCGTGACCCGGCTGGTCAACAATGCCGGCGCCACCCGTCCCGGCACGGCGGATACCGCGCGCGTCGAGGACCTCGATTATGTGGTCGGCCTGCACCTGCAAGCCACCCTGCTGCTGACGCAGGCCTGCCTGCCCGCGATGCGCGCGGCAGGCTTCGGCCGCATCGTGAACATGGCCTCGCGCGCAGCGCTGGGCAAGCCGGAACGCGTGGTGTATTCCGCCACCAAGGCCGGCCTGATCGGCATGACCCGCACGCTGGCAATGGAACTGGGCGGCGACGGCATCACGGTCAATGCCGTGGCGCCGGGCCCGATTGCCACTGAACTGTTCCGCAAGAGCAACCCCGAAGGCAGTGAGCAGACCAGGCGCATCCTCGCCAGCATCGCGGTCAAGCGCATGGGCACGCCGGAAGACGTGGCGCGCGCCTCGATGTTCTTCCTGTCGCCGGAGAACGGTTTCGTCACCGGGCAGGTGCTCTATGTGTGCGGTGGCACCACGCTCGGCGTGGCGCCAGTGTAAGTCCCGCGGCGTGGGTGGGGCCTGTCGCGCCAGCGTAATCATGGCGCCGCACTTAGTCAGTACAAACTAAAAAGAAGGCCCGCGCCACAAGCGCGGGCTCACAGCGAACTTTCCTGGAGCAAACATGAAATCCGATTCCCGAGGCCGTACCCTGCACAACGGCGCGCGCCGCCGCCTGCTGGCTGCCGGCGTGGCACTGGCTGCCACCTTTGGCGGCATGACCGGTGCTGCCTATGCCCAAGGCAACTACCCGACCAAGCCGATCACCCTGATCGTGCCATTCTCGGCCGGTGGCACCACCGACATCCTGGCGCGCATCGTTGGCCTGCAACTGGGCAAGGCGCTGGGCCAGCCGGTCGTGATCGATAACCGTCCGGGCGCGGGCGGCAATATCGGCGCGTCGCTGGCGGCCAAGGCCCCGGGCGATGGCTATACGCTGTTCATGGGCACCATCGGCACCCATGCCATCAACCAGTCGCTGTACTCGAAGCTGCCGTTCGATCCGGTCAAGGACTTCGCGCCGATCACGCGCGTCGCCATGGTGCCGAACATCGTGGTGGTGAACCCCAAGGTACCGGTCAATAACGTCAAGGAACTGATCGCCTACGTCAAGGCCAATCCGGACAAGCTGTCCTACGGTTCGTCGGGCAGCGGTTCGTCGATGCACCTGTCGGGCGAGCTGTTCAACTCGATGACCGGCCTGCATATCCAGCACATCCCGTACAAGGGCAGCGCCCCTGCGGTGAACGACCTGCTGGGTAACCAGATCGGCCTGATGTTCGACAATATGCCGTCGTCGTACCCGCATGTGAAGGCAGGCAAGCTGCGCGCCATCGCCGTGACCTCGGCCAAGCGCTCGCCCGCGCTGCCGAACGTGCCGACCGTGGCCGAATCCGGCGTGCCAGGCTATGAAGCCACTTCCTGGTTCGCGCTGTACGCCACCGGCGGCACGCCGCAGCCGATCGTCGATCGCCTGAACGCCGAAGTGGTGAAGATCCTGGCCATGCCGGAAGTGCAGAAGCAGATGGCCGACCAGGGCGCGGAACCGCATCCGGAAAAGCCGGCCCAGCTGGCCGCGTTCATGAAGCTGGAAGCCGCCAAGTGGGCCAAGGTGGTGAAGGCTTCAGGCGCCACCGTGGACTGATGGCAAGCCCCGGCCCGGATGCAATGCCCGGGCTGGCGAGCGCCAATGAACCGGCCCTTCGGGGCCGTTTTTTTTGTGTCGGCCGGTTGTTGTTGTCAAAGAAAAAAGCCCGCGATTTCTCGCGGGCTTAATCCTGGCCCGCGCACACCGGGCAGGAGGAGACGGGGAAAAACAATAAGGCGAAGCGGCAGCGAGGGAGACGGCGCACCCGGCCGTTCAGGCCAGGTTGTACTTGACGACCTGCTCTTCCACACCGACGAAACGCACCAGCTGGCGCAAGCCGCTGGCGTACTCCTTGATATGGTGGCCTTCCGGCGTATCCGGCAGGCGGTAATACACCGGCATTGCCGCTGCCGGCACCGGTTGCCACGCTACTCGCGTGCCATCGGCTTCCCACGGAACATCTCTGTCTTCGGCGAACTCTGCTTGTCCTTGCATGGACCACTCCTGGTGGATGACGGCATGCGCTGCGCGGGGGCCGAGAACTGGCGACAGGCATGCAGAATGACTATGTCTGCAAATGTATTGCACCTCGTTGGAAAATGCCATTTCGTATTTTTTAAATCTGGGTCCGCTTTGACATTGATTTGTAATATTTGCTGTAATTAACCGCGCTATATCGGGCCGCCTGTGCGGGCGCGGATCCATCGCCGGGTGCGAGGCAGGAGGTATCCGGCGGCATATGCTTCGGTGGGTCCTGCCCGGGCAGGGCTTTGCGCTACCATAGGCGTTCGCCCTCAAAGCCAGGCCGGCGTGGCGTTTTCCCACCCGGCGGCCGGCTTCCACGTCACGCTTTCCTCTTGCATGTCCGTTCAGCACGCACTCCTGACTTCCCTACTGGAAAAACCATCCTCCGGCTATGAGCTGGCGCGCCGTTTCGATCGTTCGATCGGCTATTTCTGGCATGCCACGCACCAGCAGATCTATCGGGAGCTGGGCCGCATGGCCGAGCATGGCTGGATTGCCGCGGAGGAAGGCGAGGGCGATGCGAGAAACCGCAAGAAGGTTTATTTCGTGCTGTCGCCGGGGCGCGAAGAGCTGGCGCGCTGGGTGCTGGCGCCCACCGCCGGACTGGACCTGCGCGATGAAATCCTGGTCAAGCTCCGCGCCGATGCCGTCGTGGGCCCGCTAGGGCTGGGCCCGGAGATGGAACGGCTGATCGGACTCCACCGGGAGCGTCTCGATACCTATCGGGAGATCGAGCTGCGCGATTTCTCCGCCGCACAGCCGACGCGCGGCCAACAGCTGCAGCATGCCTTGCTGAAGCGTGGCATCCGGTATGAAGAGGATTGGGTGTCGTGGGCGGAGGAGCTGCTGCCGCTGCTGGCCCTGGCCAGGCAGGAGGACCCGGCCTGAGGCGCCGCGTGTTGCCGGCGCCCGCATACTGCGACAAACACCCCCGCCAGCCGCGCGGGGGCAAGGGCAATCCGGCGCGGCCAAGCGCCGGATTGCCAATGATGACCTGATGGCGTGCTCAGGCCAGGTCGGCGGAGACCGCGCCGCCGGCGTGCGCCGTCTGCGGAGCGAGGCCGAGCCGGCGGCGTGCCAGCGCGTATTCCTCGGCGAAGCGGCGCACCAGGTCGGCCGCCGGCACTACGCGCTTGATCGCGCCCACGCCCTGGCCTGCGCCCCAGATGTCCTTCCACGCCTTGGCGCTGCCCGAGCCGAAATTCATCTTGGACGGATCCGATTGCGGCAATGCCTCCGGATCGAGTCCGGCATTGACGATACTTTGGCGCAGGTAATTGCCGTGCACGCCAGTGAACAGGTTCGAGTAGACGATGTCGGCGGCGTTGCTGTCGACGATCATCTGCTTGTAGCCGGCCTGTGCGTTGGCCTCCTCGGTGGCGATAAAGGCCGAGCCCACATAGGCCAGGTCGGCGCCCGCGGCCAGCGCGGCGAGGATGCCGTCGCCGCTGGCAATGGCGCCCGACAGCAGCAGCGGACCGTCGAACCATTCCCGGATTTCATGCAGCAGCGCGAACGGCGACATTACGCCGGCATGGCCGCCCGCACCCGTGGCGACCGCGATCAGGCCGTCGGCGCCCTTCTCGATGGCCTTGCGTGCAAAGGTGTTGTTGATGATGTCGTGGAGCACGATGCCGCCATAGGAGTGGACCGCGTCGTTGACCTCGGTGCGCGCGCCCAGCGAGGTGATGACGATGGGCACCTTGTAGCGCACGCACAGTTCCAGGTCGTGGTCGAGCCGGTCGTTCGACTTGTGCACGATCTGGTTGACCGCGAACGGCGCCGCCGGACGATCCGGATGCTTGGCGTCGTGCTCGGCCAGTTCGGTGGTGATGCGGTCCAGCCAGTCGTTCAGTACCGGGCCTGGGCGGGCATTGAGCGCGGGGAAGGAGCCGACCACGCCGGCCTTGCACTGGGCGATCACCAGGTCGGGGTTGGAGATGATGAACAGCGGCGAGCAGACCACCGGCAGCGAAAGGCGGTTCTGGAGAATGGCGGGAAGCGACATGGCGTTTTTGCGAAAGTGGAAACGGTAGAACGGATTTGGCGCGATCAGGCGGTGGCGCCTTGCAGCACGGATTTCTGGCTGGCGAGCCGGGCGGCCATCGCGGCAGCGAGCGCATCGAGGCCGCTCTTGGGACGGACCATGACCTCGAAGTCGTCGATCTTGCCGGCTTCATTGAAGCGGATCATGTCGATGGCCTTGACGGACTTGCCGTCGACGGTCGCGCTGAACTCCAGCACCACGCTGCGGCCATCGTCGCTGACGAAGGAGCGGTGATAGGTGAAGTCCTGGAAAACCTGGTTGACGGATTCCAGCACCAGCCGCAGGGCGACGCGGCCGGGATAGGGCGTGTGGGCCACGGGTGAATGGAAAACCACTTCGTCGGCCACGATGCTGTCCAGGTCGGACATGGAATGGGTGGCGATCATGCGGTGCCAGGTTGCCAGCGAGGCCTGGGCTGCCGCTGACAGGGTTGCTTGGGTCACAGTGTCTCTCCTCCGGGAAGGGCCGGGGGCGTAGGAATCGCCTGTTCCGGCAAGCTGCGGTACGCCATTGCGCTCCGGCCGCTGGTGTCCCGAATCACAACGAGGTTCAGACTCAGGGCACCAAGGCCACGGCATGGCGGCTTATCCATCGCTATGCAACCAGTTGCATAGCGATGGATAGAAGGTAGCAGCAGCCGACGCCGATTGCAATGGCCCTGTGCGCGATGCGTACAGAAGACTTGTCTATCGGCTCGCTCATGGGCTCGGTCTTTTGTGGCGAGTTGTCTACAATACCGGCATTGCCCTAAACCATGCAGGAGCGCGAGTGAGGACTGACATTAGCGCCAACGGGCCTGCCAAGCCACCCTCGGCCCTGTTCGATGCGGACCTGGAGGCCTGGCGCACGCAACCGGAACGCGCTTTCGACGGCTGGCTGGCCCGGCATGGCTTTCGCCAGGGTACAGCCGTGGTCTATCGCGCGATGTGGGGCAAGCTATTGCGGTGGTCGGGCGAGCGTGGCGTGGCACCGCTGGCCTGGTCGGCCGAGCAGATCGGTGCTTTCCTCGACGAGCAGGAATTGCACAAGCACCACCGATACCGCTATGCACGGCTGATCGAGCGGGTTTTCCATCATCTCTCCCAACTGCAGGACGGACTGCACAACCCGGCCAGCCAGGCAGTGCGCGCTCACCTCGCCGAAGGCGAGAACGATCCGACCGCCTTCCTGCTGCCCGCCGAGCGCGAGGCGCTGATTGCACGGGTGCTGGCGCCGGCGCTGGTGCCGCCCGGTCCGGACGGGGGCGCGCCGTCGCCCACGCAATGGAAGCGCGCGCGCGATATCGCGCTGGTGGCGGTTATGCTCGGCGCGGGCCTCAAGGTGGGAGAGGCCCGTGAACTACGCACCGACAGCATCGCGGCCGATGCCGGTGCGCTGCACCTGGTGCGCGCCGACAATGGCCGCGCCTACGATGCACCGGTGTTTGCGTTCGCGCGGGCAGCCCTGCTGGCGTGGCTGGATATCCGCGTGGCCGCGGGCACGCTTGGCAGCCTGGTGTTCCCGGCGATGCCGAACGGGCGGGCGCTGCACGCCGCCTCGCTCTATCGCCGGGTGGAAATCCTGCTCGACGAGGCCGGCGTGCTGGCCGGGCGCCGCGAGCGGGCCTCCCCGCAGACGCTGCGCAATACCTGCGGTGCACTGCACTTCGAGGCGGGCGCGGCCCCGGCCGAGGTTGCCCAGCGCCTGGGCATGCGCGACCTGGAGTCCGGCTGGCGCCTGCGGGCGGCCTTCGAAGCCTGGCAGGCGCGCACGGGACTCACGGCGCCGCCCGGTACCGGCGGGCGCGCCTGACACGGGAATGGATGATGCCAACTGTTATGCTTAGCCGGCATTTCAACCTGACGCCGGAGATCCTGCCGGGCAGGGCCGGCTCGCATGCCGGTGGCCGGAAGCCACGTTTTCACCCCTTGCGCCATATCGTGCGCGCTCTTCAGGCGCCCGTTCCGTCTCTTTTCTCAACTTATTGATGAATCGCTATGTCTGAAACTCTGCTGCTCACGGGAGCCACCGGTTATATCGCGTCGCACACCTGGGTCGCCTTGCTCGAGGCCGGCTATCACGTGATCGGCCTGGATAATCTCTGCAACAGCAATCGCATCGTGGTGGAGCGCATTGCGCGGATTACCGGCCAGCACCCCCATTTTGTCGAGGGCGATGTCAGGGACCGGGCTTTGCTGGACCGCTTGTTCGCGGAACACCGCATCACGGGGGCGATTCATTTCGCCGCGCTCAAGGCGGTGGGCGAATCCGTCAGCAAGCCGCTGGATTATTACGACAATAATCTGAATGGCCTGCTGACGCTGTGCTCCGCCATGAACGCGGCCGGCGTCAAGCAACTGGTGTTCAGTTCGTCCGCCACGGTGTACGGCAATCCGCATGCGGTACCGATCCTTGAGGATTTTCCCCTGTCGGCCACCAATCCCTACGGCCAGACCAAACTGATGGGTGAGCAGATCCTGCACGACCTGGAACGCTCCGATCCGTCCTGGCGCATTGCCTACCTGCGGTATTTCAATCCGGTGGGCGCGCATGAAAGCGGCCTGATCGGCGAAGACCCGGGCGGCATCCCGAATAATCTGATGCCTTATGTGGCGCAGGTGGCCGGCGGCCGCCGCGAGAAGCTGATGGTGTACGGCGGCGACTATCCCACTGTCGATGGCACGGGTGTGCGTGACTACATCCATGTCTGCGACCTGGCCGACGGCCACCTGGCTGCCCTGGTCTACCTGCGGGACAAGCAGCAGTGCCTGACGGTGAATCTCGGCACCGGCCGCGGCTACAGCGTGCTGGAGGTGGTGGCAGCCTACCAGCGTGCCAGCGGCCGGCCCGTGCCTTATGAAATCGTGGGGCGGCGCCCGGGCGATATTGCCTCGTGCTATGCCGATCCGGCGTTGGCGCAATCGATGATCGGCTGGCGCGCGCAACACGATATCGAGCGCATGTGCGTGGATTCGTGGCGCTGGCAATCGATGAATCCGCTTGGATTCGCTGCGTGACCCGCAGCGCCGGGCCACTTCCGTTTCCGCGCATCCCGGGATGGCGCTGATCGGGGTGGTGCAAACAGGAACGGCCGGGCAAAAGCCCAGCCGTTTTCGGGATTGCAGCCGGCAGGTGGCGGGTTGGGTTCGGCCACCGCGCCAGCTGCGGTCCCGGTTCAACCAATCAGGAAGTCTTCGATATTCTTGCCGGAAGCCAGGGCCTGGGTCAGCCAGCCCGGGCGCTTGCCACGGCCGGTCCAGGTATTGCCTGCGCCGTCACGGTAGCGGACCGGCACCTTGCGGGTTGCCTTCTTGCCGGGAGCAGGCTTGCTGCCGAAACCGAGGTCGTCCGCGGTCAGTCCATATTGCTCGATTTTCTGGCGAATATCGGCGATGACGGAAGCCTGCTCACGTGCCTTGATTTCCTCGGCTTGCTTCTGCAGTTCGCTGATTTTCTGAACAATTTCCTGATAAGTCGCCATTAGGGGCCTCGATTTACTGGGTGGGCGTGATGAGTCCGATGAATTATAACGTCATGAAGGAATCCTGCAAACGATTTTAACCCTGGTGGGATGAATTCTGATAAATCGCAGGTAGCACCTAATTAATGAACTTCTGTGCGCGCGGCCGGTCATCGGCGCGAATCGATTTTGGCGCGGCAAGCGCTTGGCCAAGGCGGTAAAATCACCACGATAGTGCGGTTTTCGCATTCCGCCGGTTTTGCAATGACGCAACGGAATAACCTTTCCCCGCGTATTGGCGGACTCCAGGAGTGCGTTTGCTGCAACAATGCCGGTCTGTCCGCCCCCGACCGAACACGCTGCCAACCCTGCCATGTTTCCCGATCCGACCCAGTCCGGCGCCGAGCCCTCGTCCCAGGTTGTTCCCGTAGAACTGGCGAAAGCCTACCGCCTGTTGAACCACGGCCCGGTCACGCTAGTCACCAGCGCTCACGCTGGCCGGCGCAATGTGATGGCCGCGTCATGGGCCATGCCGCTGGACTTCCAGCCGCCCAAGGTGGCGGTGGTCATCGATGCGCGCACGCTGACGCGCGAACTGGTCGAGGCCTCGGGGGAATTTGTCCTGAACATTCCCGCTCGCGCGCAGGCGGCCGCCACGCTGGATGTCGGCTCGCACTCCGGCCGCGCGAAAGACAAGTTTGCCGCTGCCGGGCTGGCTACCTTCCCGGCGCGGGAAGTCGGCGCGCCGCTGCTGTCCGGCTGCCTGGGGTGGCTGGAGTGCCGCGTCATCCCCGAGCCGGGCAATGCCCGGCGTTACGATCTGTTTATTGCCGAAGTGGTCGCTGCATGGGCCGATCCGGCTGTCTTTTCCGAAGGGCGGTGGCATTTTCCCGATACGGAGTGCCGTTCGATACACTATCTCTCCGGCGGCGCATTTTTTGCGACCGGCGAGGGTTTCCAGGTGCCGCCTGGGGGCGGCGAGTGAGCAGGGCAGAGGGGCACCCCGGCGGCGCCGGGGGATGCCCGGGTGGAGTCCCCGGACACGCGGCGTGCAGGGTACGGTACGCCGCTCAAGGAATCGCGAAGCCCCGCCGTTATCTGCCCTGAGCGGGTCGCTGGGGGTGTCGATCCGCCGGGCCGGGGCTGGCAATGGCTCCGCGCGTTCCTCACTGTATCGGGTGCTTCATGTCTTTCCATAACAATATCCAGATCAAAACCTTGTTACGCGGCGCCATGGCAATGTTGTCGCTGCTTCTGATACTGGTCGGCGCCGCCGGCCTGCTCGGTATCTCGCGCAGCAACGATGCGCTCCGGGAAACCTATGGCAACCAGCTTGCCTCGGCGCAGGCGCTCAGCGAATCCATGCTTGGCACGACCCGCATGCGCCTGGCGCTGGACCGGGGCGTGATGCCGGGCGACAGCGCCGGCGCCAAGGCGATCGTGGACCGTTCGATGGTCTTCGTCGACAGCGCCGAGGCGGCCTGGAAGCGTTATATGGCGCTGCCGCAGGACGACGAAGAGAAGGCGCTCGCCACCGAACTCGACCGCCGGCGCAAGGATTTCATGGAGCAGGGCGTCCAGCCGTTGCAGAAGGCGCTGCTGGAGGGGAATGCGGAACAAGCGCTGGCGATCGCCAAGACAAAGATGCCGGAACTGCAGGTCAACATGACTTCTGCGTACGATAACCTGCAGAAGTTCCAGTTCCGTACCGGCGAGGCCAACTTCAATGACGCGCAGAGCCACTTTCAACTGGTGCGCGTGCTCTCCTTCGCGCTGATCGGGGTCGGGATGCTGGTGGCCGTGCTGTGCACCGTCACGCTGCATCGCGCCATTGTGCGGCCGGTGGAAGAGGCGCTGAAGGTGTTCGAACGCATCGCCGCGGGGGACCTGACCTCGCGCATTACCAATGTTTCCCGCAACGAGATCGGCCGCATGATGCAGGCGCTGGTTGCGATGCAGGACAGCCTGTCGAATATCGTCGCCCAGGTGCGCGGCGGCACCGATTCGATCGCCTCGGCCACGCAGCAGATTGCCACCGGCAACCTTGACCTCTCCCAGCGCACCGAAGAGCAGGCCTCATCGCTGGAACAGACGGCGGCCAGCATGGAAGAGCTGACGTCGGCGGTGCGGCAGAACGCCGACAACGCCCGCCAGGCCGGCGTGCTGGCGACCGATGCCTCGCAGATCGCGCTCAAGGGCGGCGACGTGGTCGGCCGCGTGGTCGACACCATGAACGAGATCAATGGCTCTTCGCGCAAGGTGGTGGAGATCATCGGCGTGATCGAGGGCATTGCCTTCCAGACCAATATCCTGGCGCTGAACGCCGCGGTAGAGGCCGCCCGGGCAGGCGAACAGGGCCGCGGTTTCGCCGTGGTGGCCGGCGAGGTGCGTACCCTTGCGCAGCGCTCGGCGGCCGCCGCGAAGGAAATCGAGGCGCTGATCAGCGAATCCGGCCAGCGTGTCGAAAGCGGTACCAGGCTGGTGGCCGAAGCCGGCCAGACCATGGGCGAGATCGTCGGCGCGGTCAAGCGTGTCACCGATATCATGAATGAAATCAGCGCGGCCACGCAGGAGCAGACCAGCGGCATCGAGCAGGTCAACCAGGCGGTGGCGCAGATGGACCAGGTCACGCAGCAGAATGCCGCACTGGTGGAGGAAGCCGCGGCCGCGGCTGGCGCGCTGGAAGAGCAGGCGCAGAAGCTCAACGGCGTCGTGTCCGTGTTCCGCTTGTCCGGCAGCCAGGCGGCGGCCGCGCCGGCATCGGCAGCGCGCCCGCCCGTGGCAGCCCTGGCCAAGGGCAAGCCGGCCATGCCGGCGCGCCAGCGCACGCCGGTGCAGCGCCAGGCCAGTCCCGCCCGTCCGGCCCTGGCGGCAGCCAGCACCGGCACCGACGACTGGAGCGCGTTCTGAACCATGGCGGACGACTTGGCACTGTTTCCATTACCAGGGAAGCGCGCGTGATGCGATGATGCGGGTTTCGTTTCGCGCCCGCATCGCCTGGATCGTCGCGCCACCGCCCCCAATTTTTTGCGCAGCTTCCTTATTGACATGAGTGCTAGCCTTCTGCTGCTCGCTGCCCTGTCCGGCCTCGCGGTCGGACTCGGGATACGTGCAGCCAAGCCGGATCGGAAGCTGGCGCGCGGACCCGGCCGGACCCTGCAGTGGGCGGTCTGGCTGCTCTCGCCTGCCTCCGTGGGCCTGCCGCTTTGGGTTGTCCTGGGCTCCGGCAGCCTGCATGTCACGCACGACCTCTCGCGGACCGTGGCTGCGCTTGCATTGACAGCCACCCTCACTTTGGCCCTGCCCTGGCTGCGGCGCCACGTGCCGCTGCAGCGCGGCACCGCCCTGGTGGCGGTGCTGGCCGGCGCTGGCGTGGTGGTGGTGGCCGGCGCGCGCCTTGGCACGCTCTGCAGCGATGCCGCGCGCCCGTCCGCGCTATGCGTGGAGCCTGGCAGTCTCATGCTGCCGGCCTGGCTGGCGATCGGTGCGCTGGTCGTGCTGCCGCTGGCGCTGCTCTGGCTGCGCAGCGTCAACCGGCACGGTTGGCAACTGGCCAGCAGGCCAGGCCTCGGTGCTGGCGAAGCCGATTCGCTGGATGCATTACTCGACGAGCCCCCGCCGCTGCCGGCCGGTGCACCGCAGCCGGTGCGGCGCCGTGGCCGGATCCCGGGGCGCCTGACCGTACGTCCCACCGCGCGCGGGCATGACACGGTCGGAGAGTACAGCGTCAGCACCGACCTGCCGGACCGCAGCGCTTTTGCGCGCTGGCTCGACCAGTCGATTTCGCAGGCGCGCCTGGCCGAGACCGGCTGTGCCGTGCTACTGGTGCACATTGCCGACTTTCGCGAGGTCGACGAAGTGTTCGAGGTGCGTGCCGACGATATCCTCGCGCAGGATGCGGGGGCGCTGGCGCAGGCCGCGCTGGAGCCGCACGATTTCCTCGCGCGCCTGGCCCGCGACGAATTCGCCGTCGGCGTGCCCGAGCTGCTGCAGCACAATCGTGCCCACGAGCTGGGCGCGCGCTTGCTGGGTTCGCTTGCCGAGTTCGTGTCGGCGCGCGGGTTGCAGATGCAGATCGGGGTGAATATCGGCATCGCCATCTACCCGCGCGATGCGCAGACCTCCGAGACGCTGATGCAGGCGGCGCGTGTCAGCCTGAGCGAAGCGCGCGAGAGTGGCTCCAACCAGGTGCGCGTATTCAATTCCGCCGCGGGCGAGCGTGCGCGGCGCATGCGGGTGATCCGCCGGGATCTCTGGCAGGCTATCCAGGACGACGTCCTTTCGCTGCAATACCAGCCGAAATTCGATGTGGGCCAGCGCACCGTGGTCGGCGCCGAAGCGCTATGCCGCTGGCGCCATCCCACGCTGGGCCAGGTCAATCCCGCCGAGTTCATCACGGTGGCGGAGCAATCCGGCCAGATCGACAAGCTCGATGATTGGGTGATCGCCACGGTATGCCGGCAGATACGGCAGTGGCAGGATGCGGGCATCCCGGGGGTGCCGGTGGCCATCAATGTCTCCGGCCTGCGCTTTGCCAGCCGGGACTTCCCGCAATATCTGCTCGAACAGATCCACCAGCACGATATCCCGCCGTCGGCCGTCACGCTCGAGATCACCGAGACCGCGGCGATGAAGGACATCGCGCAATCCCTCGAGACGCTGGTCGAGCTGCAGGCGCTCGGCATCCATGTGGCGCTGGACGACTTCGGCAGCGGATACTCCAGCCTGGGCTATCTCAAGCGCTTGCGCGTGGGTACGCTGAAGATCGACCGCACCCTGATCGGCGGGCTGGATGTCGACGCCCAGGGCCGCGCCATCGTCGGCTCGATGGTGGCGCTGGCGCACGAGTTGCGCATGCGCGTGGTGGCGGAAGGGGTGGAGTCGAACTCGCAGCTCGATATCCTCGCCGCCATGGGCTGCGACGAGGTGCAGGGCTACTTGCTGTCCCATCCGCTGGACCCGGCCACCTTCGCCGAACTGTTGCCCAGCGCCTGAGCGTGCCGCGCGGCGGCTACCGTTTCGGCGTGAATGGCTCGGGCAGGGTGCCGCCTGGGGGAAACAGCGCCAGGAGCCGGGTGAAGCGGCCGTTCTCGGGTACCAGCAGGGAAAACCGGGTCTCGCAATAGTGGCCGGTCACCGCGCCCAGGCGCCGCAGTTGCTGGCTGCAGTTCACCAGCGAAGGCAAGCCGCGCGGCAGGTAGATGCTGGCCAGCAGGGCCTCCGGCTCAATGCGCGTGCGGCCGTGGAAGCGCGCCAGGTGTATCAGCAGTTCATCCGACATGCTGGCTTCGCTGGTGGTATCCAGGTGCAGCACGAGGCCGATCGCGTCGCGCCCGACCAGCGCCTGCACATCTTTCCAGGCCAGCGGCATGGGGCCGTCTTCCAGCACCGGGGCGAACAGTACCGAGGCCAGCAACTGCAAGGTCCATGGCAGTGCCTCGGCGGTGGTCGGCACGATCGGTCCGCAGCCGGGGGCGGCATGAACGGGGCCATCGACCAGCAATGTGATGAGGAGCCGCTCCGGGTGTCGCAGTGAGCGAAGACGCTGCGCCATGGTGGCGGTGAGCTGGCGCTCGACCACCACCACCTGGGCATCGGGAGGATGCCGCGGGCGCCGTGACACCCAGTGCAGCCGCCCGCTGAAATCGGGTAGCGGTGCGAGCAGGGCGTCCGGCGCACCCTGGACGAACACGGTGAGCTTGTCGGTCTGGCGCGGATGTGCGTCTCCGCGTTTGTTCCACGGCGGGCCTGGCAAATTCGACATGATGACGTTCCGATGGAGTTGCAGCGCCCTTGCCGCGGGCAGCGCAGGCCTTCGCCACAGGCCGCAGGCGCGTCGCCCGGTTCGCGGCAACGGCGTAGTATGCCGACCCGCCGCGGCCCGATGCACCCCATGCTTGGGGGGTAAAAAATCCAGTCGACAGATGCAAACGTACTACGGATTCGGTGGGCACTGCCGATATGCCCCATAGGGGCGTTGTTTGCACCGGCTGTGCCAGTTCTCGCGGCCGCCCGCCCCCAGCCTCGCCTATGGCGCGGGAGCGCAGGGCGGTCCCAGGGCCTGCCCGGCCTGCGCCGCCATAGCGGGAGAGAAACGAATATCGGTCCACCGGGCCAGATCCAGGTCCTGTGGACTCACCATCGTGCCGTCACCGGAGCCGCTATGTCATTGCCTCATATTCTAGTCGTCGACGATTCTCCCTCCTTGCGCCGCATGATCAGCGCTTGCCTGCGCGCAGGTGGCTACGTCGTGTCCGAAGCCGCCGACGGCGACGAGGCGCTGGAGCTGGCCCGGGATGCCCGTTTCGGCATGCTGGTGACCGACCAGGTGATGCCGGGTACCGATGGCCTGACCCTGATTCGCACGCTGAGGCAGACCGATGCCTACGAGGCCATCCCCATGCTGATGCTGACCACCGAGGCCGACGGCCAGGTGCGCGAGCAGGCTCGCGTAGCCGGTGCTTCCGGCTTCCTGGCCAAGCCTTTCGACCCGGACCAGTTGATGGCCGCCGTGGCAGCCCTGCTGGACCCCTCCAAGGTGGGGTGAATGCACTGTCATTGTTACCCTTCAGGCACGTCCAGAACTGCCGTTAAGAAGTAGACGATATTCGTGCCTCGGCGCAGGCTGAGTCTCGGTCAGGCTGCCCGCAAGCGGGCTGGCCGGCTGTGGCTTTGGCAGCGCCCGATGGCCGGTCATGGCAAGCGGGAGCTAGCAAATGAAAGCCGGGAACAAGACAGAGGGCGCGGGCGAGGAGTTTCTCGCGTTCAGGCTGGGCGGAGAGGAATACGGCGTCGACATCCTCAAGGTGCAGGAGATCCGTGGTTATGAAAACGTCACGCAGATCGCCAACGCGCCGGCCTATCTCAAGGGCGTGATCAACCTGCGCGGAATCATCGTGCCGATCATCGACCTGCGCATCAAGTTTCGCCAGGACAAGATCAACTACGACCAGTACACCGTCGTGATCATCGCCGAACTGCAAGAGCGCACCACCGGTATCGTGGTCGATGGCGTGTCCGACGTCCTGACGCTGGCCAAGGGCCAGATTCGCCAGGCGCCCCAGCTTTCCGGCGACACCGACTATATCCGCGGCATCGGCTCGGTCGAAGACCGCATGCTGATCCTCGTCGATATCGAGAAACTGCTAGACACCGAAGAGCTCGCTGCACTCGAGGCAGCCGCGGCTGCCTGAGGCAGCCGCATTCCGCAGAGCCCGATTCACGCAGCCCCCATTCATGCGAAACAATCAACCCGTTACCTCTCAAGAGTACAAGCTCTCCGCAGACGACTACCTGATCTCCCGGACCGACCTGAAAGGCCGTATCACCTTCGCCAACCGCGCCTTTATCGAGGCAAGCGGCTTCGCGGCCGAGGAATTGCTCGGTGCCGCGCATAACCTGGTGCGGCACCCCGATATGCCGCCGGAGGCGTTCGCCGACCTCTGGCAGACCATCCAGGCCGGGCGCTCGTGGGTAGGCATTGTCAAGAACCGCCGCAGGAACGGCGATTTTTACTGGGTTAGCGCCACCGTGACGCCAACCGTCGTCGATGGCCAACTGGTGGGCTATACCTCGGTGCGCGCGATGGCGCAGCGCGACCAGGTCGAAGCGGCCAGCGCGGCTTATGCGCGGCTGCGCGAAGGCAATGGCCACGGCCTGTGCGTGCGCGACGGCGCCGTGGTGCGGCGCGGCCTGGCGGGTCTGCCCGCACGCTTGTGCAAGACCACGCTGAAGGGCCGCATCCTGTTGTCGCAGACCGCAGGCCTGTTCTGGTTCCTCGCTGCCCTGCTGGCCTTCGAGACGGTGGCCGGCAGCTCAGCCGCAGGCCCGTTGCGGCCCTGGCTGTGGGGCGGCTTCGCGCTGGCGGTGGCGTCGTCCTTTTTCGCTGGCACGCTGCTGCTGGCCCGCGTGAACCGGCCAGTGCAGGACATGCTCGATTTCGCGCTGCGCATGGGCGCTGGCGATCTCACTACGCGCCTTGAATATCGCGCCGGCGACGAGGTCGGCGCGCTGGCGCGGGCCATGCGCACCATGCAGCGCAGCCTGCTGTCGGTGGTTGGCGAAATCCAGGAAGGCATGTCGAGCATCTCCACCGCGACGCGCCAGGTTGCCGCAGGCAACAGCGACCTGTCGCAGCGCACCGAGCAGCAGGCGGCGTCGCTGGAAGAAACCGCATCGAGCATGGAAGAGCTGACGAGCACGGTGCGCCAGAACGCGGACAACGCGCGCCAGGCCAGCGGCCTGGCGGCCAACGCATCGGAGACCGCGGTCAAGGGCGGCGAAGTGGTGGGGCGCGTGGTGCAGACCATGGACGAGATCAACGGGGCATCGAAGAAGATCGTCGACATTATCGGCGTGATCGAAGGGATTGCGTTCCAGACCAATATCCTGGCGCTGAACGCGGCGGTGGAAGCCGCGCGTGCGGGCGAGCAGGGCCGGGGCTTTGCGGTGGTGGCCGGCGAGGTGCGCGGCCTGGCACAGCGCAGCGCGAACGCGGCCAAGGAAATCAAGGGCCTGATCGGCGATACGGTGGCGCGGGTGGACAACGGCTCGGCGCTGGTGGGGCAGGCCGGGCAGACCATGGGCGAGATCGTGCAGGCGGTCAAGCGCGTGACCGACATCATGGGCGAGATCAGCTCGGCATCCGCCGAGCAGAGTTCCGGCATCGAGCAGGTGAACCGCGCGGTGGCCCAGATGGACGAGGTGACGCAGCAGAACGCGGCGCTGGTGGAGCAGGCCGCCGCCGCGGCCGGTTCGCTGGAAGACCAGACATCGCGGCTGCGCGATGCGGTCGCCACCTTCCGGGTCAGCCTGCGGCCGGAGCCGCGGCCGGCGCGGACCGGTCAGGAAGCCGCCAGGCGGGACGCGGCGCAGATGGCGCAAGCCTGAGGCATCGGGGCCAATGCACTGCTTGCAGCATGAAGTCGAAGCACGAGGTTGAAGCACGAGGTTGAAATGCCCGGCTGAAGCACCTGGCCGGAAACGCTCTTACAAAAAAAAGAAGAAGCAGCGCCTGTCGTCCACAACACCGGCATCCGGCCGGCATGGACAGTCGGGGCGCGTGGTCAAGTCATCCAGAAAAAAGAGGTAGTCTGCATGCAATGGTTCAATCAGCTGCGCGTCACGACCAAGCTGGTCGCTGGCTTTCTGGTCGTGTCGCTTATCGGCGCGGTGATGGGTCTGCTCGGCGTCGTCAATATGGGGCGCATGGCTGACTGGACCGGCAAGATCTATCACGGGGATCTGCAGGCGCTCAAGGGCGTGCAAGGCAGCAACATCGACCTGCTCTATGCCAGCCGCGCGCAGATCGCGCTGCTATCGGCATCGACCATGGGCGAGCGCGCCGGCGAGAAGGAGCAGATCGAGAAATCGCTTAACTCGCTGGAGGAGCGCATGAAGGGGGCGCGCCTGGCCTTCACCCAGGCGGAAGGCCAGGCCTTGGTCAAGCAACTGGATACGCTGCTGCCGGCCTACCGGGATCGCATGGCCAAGTATGTGGCGCTGGTTGGCAAGCAGCCGCTCGATACCTCCCAGTTCGAGAGCCAGGTCTTTGCCGAGAGCACCGACCTGATCAAGGACAGCCGCGCGCTCGAGGATGTGATGGCCAAGATGGTCAAGCGCCGCGACGACCGTGCGCTGGCGAACATGGAGGAGGCGCGCGGCGTCTATGAAGCATCGCGCTTGTGGATGCTGGGTCTCGTGCTGGGCGGCCTGGCGGTTTCCGTGCTGCTGGGCCTGTTCCAGGCCCGAACGCTGTCGCGCCAGCTGGGTGGCGAGCCGGCCTATGCCGCGGCCATCGCCGCGCGTATCGCCGAAGGCGATTTCTCCAGCGAAGTGAAACTGCGCGCTGGCGACAAGGACAGCCTGCTGCATGCCATGCGGCAGATGCAGCAACAACTGTCGGCTACGGTGCGGGACTTCAAGGACTCGGCCGAATCGATTGCATCCGCTTCGCGCGAAATTGCCGCAGGCAACAGCGACCTGTCGCAGCGTACCGAGCAGCAGGCGGCGTCGCTGGAAGAAACCGCATCGAGCATGGAAGAGCTGACGAGCACGGTGCGCCAGAACGCGGACAACGCGCGCCAGGCCAGCGGCCTGGCGGCCAACGCATCGGAGACCGCGGTCAAGGGCGGCGAAGTGGTGGGGCGCGTGGTGCAGACCATGGACGAGATCAACGGGGCATCGAAGAAGATCGTCGACATTATCGGCGTGATCGAAGGGATTGCGTTCCAGACCAATATCCTGGCGCTGAACGCGGCGGTGGAAGCCGCGCGTGCGGGCGAGCAGGGCCGGGGCTTTGCGGTGGTGGCCGGCGAGGTGCGCGGCCTGGCACAGCGCAGCGCGAACGCGGCCAAGGAAATCAAGGGCCTGATCGGCGATACGGTGGCGCGGGTGGACAACGGCTCGGCGCTGGTGGGTCAGGCCGGGCAGACCATGGGCGAGATCGTGCAGGCGGTCAAGCGCGTGACCGACATCATGGGCGAGATCAGC
>NZ_JBYOJU010000044.1:0-88715 GCF_057798855.1 Cupriavidus sp. 96C5-1
GTCATGAACATGCCGCCGATGGCGCCGATCATGCCGCCGAAGCCGAACACGGAGCTGACCACTTCCTTGGGCGTGTAGTCCATCACCATGCTCCAGATATTGGCGGTCCAGGCCTGGTGCGCGGCGATCGCGATCGAGATGGCGGCCACTGCCATCCACAGGCTGCTGGCGCCGGCGGCGAGCACGATCGTGGTGATGCAGATGGCAAAGACCAGCATCGACAGCAGTCGTGCCTTCACTGCGGCCATGCCGCGGCCGATCAGCAGCGACGACAGCGCGCCGCCGCCAATGCTGCCCACGTCCGCCATCAGGTAGATCACGATCAGCGGAATGCCCATCTGCGTCACGCTGATGCCGAGGTTGTATTGCTGGTTGAGGAAGGGCGGCAGCCAGTAAAGGTAGAACCAGAACACCGGCGCGGTGATGGTGTAGGCGAGGGCGAAGGCCCAGGTGCCGCGCATGCGCAGGATGCGCGAGTACGGCACCTTCTGCGGCGCCGGTTCCACGCCTTGCTGCACATAGCGCAGCTCGCCCTGGCTGACCCGCGGATGCTGCTCGGGATCGTGGTAGTTGCGTACCCAGAAGATCACCCAGAGCAAGCCGAGCGCGCCGATGCAGTAGAACGCGGCTTGCCAGCCCCATGCAACGAGGATCAGCGGCAGCATCACCGGTGCCACCATGGCGCCGACATTGGTGCCGGCGTTGAAGATGCCGGTGGCCATGGCGCGCTCGCCGGCCGGGAACCACAGCCGCGTGGTCTTGACGCAGGCGGGGTAGTTGGCGGCTTCGGTCAGGCCGAGGAAGAAGCGGCAGACCATGAAGCCGGCGGCCGAGACCGCGAGCCCGTGCGCGCCGGCCGCGACGCTCCACAGCAGCACCGCCAGCAGGAAGGCGCGCTTTACGCCCACCTTGTCGATCAGGCGGCCCTGCGCGGCAAAGCCGACGGCGTAGCCGACCTGGAACCAGAAATTGATGTTGGCGTAGTCCTGGGCGGTCCAGTTCATGGCCTTGGCCAGCACCGGCTGCAACACGCCCAGCGCGGCGCGGTCGATGTAGTTGAGCGTGGTGGCGAAGAACACCAGGGCCAGCATGCCCCAGCGCATCCGCCCCACGGCGAAGGCCGCGCGTATCTTGTCGGCGATCGAGCCGCTCGTGGCGAGCGGCGCGACCATGTTTTTGTGAGCCATGGTCATGCCATTGTCTCCATCCGGTTGATTCATGTCCTGCGTTATTTCCCGGTACGGCGTCCGGGTGTCTGAGTCTTTCTCTTTGCCGCCGGCGTGTTAGCGCTATGCGCTATCCGGTCAGTAGGCAATCCTGGCGACCGTGCGCAGTTCGTCCGCCGTGGCCGTGCCGAAGCCGAAGAACTCCAGGTAGGCGGGGATCATCTCGAACAGCATGTCGGTGCCGACCTGGACCTTGCAGCCGCGTGCCATGGCGGCGCGCAGCAAGGGCGTGTACTCGGTCTTCATCACCACTTCACCCACCCAGGCCTGTGGGTCGATCCGTGCCACGTCGAAGGGCAGGGGGTCGTTTTCGTTCATGCCCAGCGGCGTGGCGTTGACGACGACCGCATAGCCGGCAGGGTCGCTGGAGCCGGTGGTCACCTGCAGCTGCGGGTAATGCGCCTGCAGGCGCGCGGCCAGCGCCTGGGCCGAGGCATCGCGCGCATCGAACAGCCCCAGCCGCGCCACGCCGGCAGCCGCCAGCGACGCGGCGATGGCGGAGCCAACGCCGCCGCAGCCCGAGACCAGCACGCTGGCGCCGCCGAGCTGGCAGCCCTTGCGCTGGATGCCGCGCACGAAACCCGCGCCGTCGAACTGGTCGCCCAGCAGGGTGCCGTCGTCGCGCAGCAGCACGGCGTTGCAGGCCCCGGCAATGCGCGCGGTCGGGGTGACTTCGTCCACCAGTTCCATGGTGCTCACCTTGTGCGGCATCGTGATCAGTGCGCCGCGGATATTGGTGAGGCGGAACAGGGAGCGGAAGCAGCCGGCGTAGTCCTCGGCTTTCAGGCCCATGGGAACCACCACGGCATTGATGCCGCGC
Source organism: Cupriavidus sp. 96C5-1 (assembly GCF_057798855.1). NCBI lineage: Bacteria > Pseudomonadati > Pseudomonadota > Betaproteobacteria > Burkholderiales > Burkholderiaceae > Cupriavidus > Cupriavidus sp. 96C5-1. The sequence goes on from NZ_JBYOJU010000044.1 coordinate 2,047, forward strand.
TGCTCGAACCACGGGTTGTAGATCATCGGGGCCTTGAAGGACTCGGTCGGGTAGCCGATATGGGCGATGAGGGTAGTCTTGCCGTTGATCATGGTGTACCGGTAGCGTTCCGTGTTGCCATCGGGCCAGCGAGAGGGGCCGATGTGGTTAGCCGAAGCTTAGGGGTTCGATTGACCTGTTCCAAGAGATGCATTGAGCATAATGCGCGATACTCGAACGCATGTGCGCGCTTATGGATCGAAATACGGGTTTGCCCCGGTGGTAGACGCGCTGCACCGGATACAGCGCTTTAACCTGGGGTTTACACTGAATTCGTGCGTTCATCGTTCTCATGCGCGCGAATAACGTGGCACTCTTGCGCCGGCGCCATTGTTGGTGGAGAGCGCGCCCGATACGCTTCGGCTCGCGCCGTGGCCGCCCTCCCCGGGGCCCGCGGCCGGGCTGGGGCGAAGCCGGAGCGCTTGCTATGATGTGGCACACCCGCAGCCGCCACGGCCAGACAAAAGGAGCAGAGATGAGCCTATCGGGAGACATTTTTTCCCCGCGTGCCGACGATTTCCTGCCTTGGGAAAATCCGCTGGGCATCATGGGTTATGAGTTCGTCGAGTTTGCCTCGCCCGACCCCGTGGTGCTCGGGCGCACCTTCGAGCGGTTCGGCTTCCGCGCCATCGCCCAGCACCGGCACAAGAACGTGAAGCTGTTCCGGCAAGGCGAGATGAATTTCATCGTCGATGCCGAGCCGGATTCCTTCGCCACCCGCTATGCCTCCGAGTACGGCCTGTCGATTTGCGCGGTCGGCATCCGCGTGCAGGATGCGGCGAACGCGTTCGCACGCGCCGTCGACGCCGGCGCATGGCCCTTCGAGGGCGGTACGGTGGGCCCCATGGAGTTGAATATTCCCGCCATCCAGGGCATCGGCCGCTCCATCATCTACTTTATCGACCGCTGGCGCGGCAAGGAAGGCCGGCCCGGCGACGTAGGCGACATCTCCATCTACGACGTCGACTTCCGGTCGCTGGCGCAAACCGCTCCGGATGCGGCCGCGTCCACCACCGGCGCCGGCCTGACCCGGGTGGATCACCTGACGCAGGCGGTCGAGCCGGGGCACCTGGACGAGTGGCTCGACTTCTATCGCAAGGTGCTTGGCTTTCGCGAGATCCACGAGATCAACGCGGGCTGGCGCATCGCCAGCGATTCGCGCGTGCTGCTTTCGCCTTGCGGCCTGATCCGCATCCCGATCTACGAGAAGGGCACGGCGCGCCACGATCAGATGGAGCACTACCTGTCGGGCCATCACGGCGAGGGCATCCAGCATATCGCGCTGGCGACCGATGACCTGGTGGCCAGCGCGGCCGCGCTGGAGCGCAATGGCGTGCGTTTCGTCGAGCCGCCGCCGGCCTATTACGAGACCGTGGATGCGCGCGTGCCCGGCCACGGGCTGGATCTGGCGGCCTTGCGGCGCTACGGCATCCTGGTGGACGGCGCGCTGCGCGATGACGGTACGCGCGAGCGCTTCCTGCAAGCCTTCGCCCGGCGCGAGGCCGGCGAGTTCTTCTTCGAAATCGTCCAGCGCGACGGCTCGCATGGCTTCGGCGAGGGTAACCTGCCGGCACTGGAGGCGGCCATGGCCGCGGCGCGCGCGACGAAGGCCGTGTGACAGCGGGCGCTGCCGCGAGCGGGCCGGCTTGACGGCGCGGGCCGGCTTGACGGCGCGGACCGGCTTGACGGCGCGGACCGGCTCGCGGATAGTGCTGTCCGCGGCACGTCGTGCCTCGTCCGTTCTTTCGCCTGTCACCGGCCGCTCGCTAGCGGCCTCGCGCTCGCCGTCGTCCATGCATTCTCGCACCTGCCATCTTGTCTTCCCGGATTCCCGCCACCTTGCCCGGCTGATGCTGGCCCCGGCCCTGGCGCTTTGCCTTGGCCTGCCGGCCTGCTCGCGGCACGATACGCCCGCCGCGGCGGCGGCCGGCGATGCCGCTGCCGCGCCGGCATCCGCAGCGGTTGCGCAGGCCACCAGCCTCAAGCGCGAGGCGCTGATGCAGATCGCCTTTCCCGGCTGGCGCGACGATGCCGAGGGCCGCGTGGCGGTTGCCCGGTTGCCGGACCAGGACTTCAAGGGCAAGGGGGCCGTGTCGCTGCAGGAAAGCTCACTCGATGTGAAACCGATCCAGGTGGTCCGGCTGGACGAGACCCACGCCGTGATGCTGACCGAGGGCGTGGAACTGGATGAGGACGGCACGCCCCTCGGCGGGCGCGCCTCCGGCGCCTGGCTGGGCGTGTACTTTTTTACGCGCGATGGCGGGCACTGGCGGCTGAGCCGCCGTATCGACGGCTATGACTGCCTGGGCGCGCAAGGCCTGCTCGGGCGTTCCAGGGTGGACAAGGTATCGGCCACCGATTTCGCCATGACCCTGACCTGGGGCAGCTGCTGGCAGGGCTATTGCGGAAGCTGGGCCTCGGTCTATCGCCTTGCGCCCGGGCAGATCACGACGCTGCTCGACACGGTGCCGATGAGCGCCGAAAACAGCGGCGCGCTCGAACCCTGCGGCGACGCGCTCGCCGGCAAGCCGCCGGCTCCCGGCGCCAGTGGCGCGGACAGCCAGGACGACGGCGAGCAGACCTGCTTCTCGGTGGACGGCAAGCCGGCCTTCGCGGCCGGCGTCGATGCGCCAGGCGATCTCACGCTGACGTTCCAGGGCGAGGAGGTCAAGCTGCGCGCCGGCAAGGCGCCCAGGCGGCGCTCCCTGGACGCTTCGGTGCACTACCGCTTCGCGGACGGCAAGTATGTGCTGAGCCAGGGCGAGAACCCCGTGCCTTCCTTCTGACGATCGCTGTCGTCGCTGTGGTCGCCCTTGCTTGCGAACCGGGCGCGGAAAGCGTAGCTTGTCGGGTTGCCGCCGCCGCGACGGCAAGACGCCCAGGGTCCTGACTGCGCGCCGCCCGGCGCCTTCGGTTCCCCACCCAACACACGCGGAGATCGCGCACCCATGACCGACATCCACCACGCCGCCGCGCAGGGCTTCTCCAGCCAGGCCGACACGTACGCCCGCGGCCGTCCCGACTATCCGGCTGAGCTGGCCGCCTGGCTGGGCACGGAACTGGGCCTGCAGGCAGGCAAGACCGTGATGGACCTGGGTGCCGGCACCGGCAAGTTCAGCCGCCTGCTGGTGGCCACGGGCGCCACCGTGACCGCGGTCGAGCCTGTGGCGGCAATGCGCGCCCAGCTCGGCGCCGCGCTGCCCGGGGTGCAGGCGCTGGAAGGCACGGCCGAGGCCATCCCGCTGCCCGACGCCAGTGTCGACGCGGTGGTGTGCGCGCAAGCCTTCCACTGGTTTGCCAACGCCGCGGCCATGGCCGAAATCGGCCGCGTGCTGCGGCCCGGCGGCAAGCTTGGCCTGATCTGGAACGTGCGCGACGAATCGGTCGACTGGGTGGCGCAGCTCACCGCCATCATGACCCCGTTCGAGGGCGATGCGCCGCGCTTCTACAAGGGCGACTGGAAGACGGTGTTCCCGGCCCAGGGGTTCGGCGAACTGGCGCTGTCCAGCTTTCCCTACCAGCACGTCGGTCCCGCGCAGCAGGTGATCGTGGACCGCGTGATGTCGGTCAGTTTCATCGCCTCGCTGCCGGCGGCGCAGCAGGACGCGGTGCGTGCCCGGCTGCAGGCGGTGATCGACGGATACCCGGCGCTGGCCGGCAAGGACAGCGTGGCCTTTCCGTACCGTACCGAGGCGTATAGCTGCCGGCGGCTGGGTTAGGCGCGGCGGGGGCGGGGGTGGCGGGCGAGGGGGAGCTTGCCTGTGCAGATCCGGCGTTGTCAGCCGTCCGGCCTTGCCATGCTACTTGTGTTCTCTTCCGTAGCCGGAAGCCGCACCATCAGGAGATAGGGGCCATCCGGGCCTTCCGCCTCGCTTTGCACGCGCCATCCCCGGGACAGGTAGAACCGCCGGGCATTGTCATTGGCCTTGACGCATTTGAGCGTGGGCGGGCAGGAAAAGTACGCCTCGCAACTGGCCAGCAGCGCACTGGCCACGCCCTGCCGCTGGTATTGCGGATACACGAACAGGTTGTGCAGAAAACTGTCGGGTTCCCAGACGGATGCGAAGCCGACGGGATGGCCTGCCGCGACCGCTACCAGGATGCGTTCGCCCTCCGTGCACGCGTCGAAGTCTTCCCGCTTGTGGGCCCCGGGCGGGCACCAGGCAAAGGCCGCATCGCGCGACGCAACGAACAGCGCGCGAAGCGCCTCGCGATCTGCTTCCACGAATTCCCGTATGGAGATTTCCATCGACGCTTCCGATCCTGCCAGGTTGTAAGAACCCAGGCAGTATGGCCGTTCGCCGCCAGCGAGGGAAGTGCGTTGCCTGAAGACGCTTAGGGGGACGGGAGTGGTTCCGGCGCGCCGGCTCGGGTTGCCGGGGCCGGCGCAGCGGAGCTGTAGCCCACCGGCGCGGTTGCCGCGCGTGGCTGGTCGCCCGCCCGCTCGACCCATCCGCCGCCCAGGAACTGGTACAGGTCGACCAGGTTCGTCAGGCGCTGCAGGCGCGCCGTGATCAGCAATTGCTGTGCGTTATACAGGTCGGTCTGGGCAGTCAGGACGCTCAGGTAGCTGTCCACGCCATTGCGGTAGCGCAGGTCCGACAGCGTCAGCCGGCGGTTCTGCGAGTTGGTGAAGCGCTCCAGTGCCTGGATCTGCTTGTCGAAGGTGCCGCGTGCCGCAAGGCCGTCCGCCACTTCGCGAAAGGCGGTCTGGATAGCCTTCTCGTAATTGGCGATCTCGATGCGCTTCCGTACCTGCGCCAGTTCCAGGCTGGCGACGTTCTGGCCCCCCGAGAAGATCGGCAGGGTGATCTGCGGGGCGAACGACCAGGCCGCGGAGCCTGGCTTGAACAGGCCGCCCAGCGATGGCGCCAGTGTTCCGGCGCTGCCGGTCAGGGACACGCGCGGGAAAAACGCCGCACGGGCCGCGCCGATGTTCGCATTGGCGGCAAGCAGCGATTGCTCCGCTGCCGCAATATCCGGACGCCGTGTCAGCAGGTCGGACGGCAGGCCCGCCGGGATATCGGCGAGCAGGTCCTGGTTGCCGAGGGGCAGGCCCGGCGGCAGGTCCTCCGGCAGGGGCTCGCCCACCAGCAGCACCAGCGCGTTCTCGGCCTGGGCTCGCAGCCGGCGTTGCGATTCCAGGTTGGCCTGCGCTTGCTCGACGACGCCTTCCGCTTGCCGCAGGTCGAGTTCCGACCCGGCGCCGGTGTCGAACTTGAGGCTGGTGATCCGTAGCGATTCCTGGGCCGTCAACAGCGTGTTGCGCGTGACGGCGAGCGCATCGTCGAAGGCAATCATGGTGAGATACTGGTCCGCTACCGTCGACAGCAGCGCGATTTCCGCTGCCTTGCGGGTTTGGGCCAGCGCAAGGTATTGCGCCAGCGCCTGGTCTTTCAGGCTGCGGATGCGGCCGAAGAGGTCGATTTCCCACGACGCGTTGACGCCGACCGAATACTCGGACGAGATCGGATTGCCGGAGAGGGTCAGATCCCTGGGGGTGCGCGACCGGGTTCCCGAGGCCACCGCGTTCAGGGCAGGGAACAGTCCCGCGCGCGTGATCTGGTACTGCGCACGCGCGGCCTCCACGTTCAGGATCGATACGCGCAGGTCCCGGTTGTTCTTGAGCGCCAGCTCCAGGATGCGCTGAAGGCGCGGATCGGCGAAGAAATCCCGCCAGCCGATTTCGGTGGCCGGCGCGCCGGCGCCGGCGGGTGAGGCATTGTCCGGCTCCTTGTCGTAGGCTCCACCGGTCGGGAAGGTCTGGGCCACGGGTGCCGGCGGGCGCTCATATCGTGGCTGGAGCGTGCAGCCTGCCGCCAGCAGCGCGGCGGCGATGGTCGCCATGATTGCGTATCCGGGCATCTCAATGTCCTTGCCTGAGCGTGCCGGCGCCGCCAGCGTCATCGCCGGACGAGGGCGGGGGCGGCGCGCCCTTCTTCTTGCTGAACTTGCTGATCACGACAAAGAACATCGGGATCATGAAGATTGCCAGGAAGGTCGCGGTCAGCATCCCGCCGATCACGCCGGTGCCGATCGCATGCTGGGACCCGGAGCCTGCGCCGTTGCTGATGGCAAGCGGCAGCACGCCGAGGATAAAGGCGAGCGAAGTCATCAGGATCGGGCGCAGGCGCTGGCGGGCGGCTTCTATTGCCGCTTCGACGGTGGTCCTGCCCTGGTCGCGCAGGTCGCGGGCAAACTCCACGATCAGGATCGCGTTCTTGGCCGACAGCCCCACCGTGGTCAGCAGGCCGACCTGGAAAAACACGTCGTTTTCCAGCCCGCGCAAGGTGGCGGCGAGCAGCGCGCCGAGCACGCCGAGCGGCACCACCATGATCACGGAGAAGGGGATCGACCAGCTCTCATACAGCGCGGCGAGACACAGGAACACCACCAGTATCGAGATCCCGTAGAGGATCGGCGCCTGCGAGCCGGACTGCCGCTCCTGATACGACAGGCCTGTCCATTCGTAGCCGATGCCGTCCGGCAGTTTCGCCGCGATGGCCTCGACGGCCGCCATGGCCTGGCCGGTCGACTTGCCCGGGGCCGCCGCACCCTGGATTTCGGCCGCGGGAATCCCGTTGTAGCGCTCGAGCTTGGGTGAGCCGTAGATCCATGCCCCCGTCCCGAACGCGGAGAACGGCACCATGGTCCCGGCCGAATTGCGCACATACCAGGTGTACAGGTCCTCCGGGTTCATGCGGTACTTCGGCTCGCTTTGCAGGTAGACCTTCTTGATCCGGTTGTCCGTATCCAGGAAATTGTTGATGTACAGCGAGGCCCAGGCGGTGGAGAAGGTCTGGTCGATATCGGATGGGCTGACGCCCAGCGCGTTGGCTTTTTCGCGGTCGATGCCGACCTTGAACTGCGGCGTGTCATTCAGGCCATTCGGGCGCACCTGCGCGAGCATCGGGTCTTTCGCCGCCATGCCGAGCAGCATATTGCGCGCCGCCATCAGCTTCTCGTGGCCAAGGCCGGAGCGGTCCTGCAGTTCGAAGTCAAAGCCGGAGGCGGTGCCGAGTTCCGGGATCGATGGCGGATTCACGGGGAACACATTGGCGTCCTTGTACCCGGAGAAGTGCCGGAATATCCGGCCCACCAGGGCAGGGGCCTTCAGGTTGGCTGCCTGCCGCACGGAGAAATCCTTCAGGCGAACGAACGCCAGGCCCGAATTCTGGCCGCGGCCGGCGAAGCTGAAGCCGTTGACCGTCAGTACCGCCTCGACCACGTCCTTTTCTTCGCTGAGCAGGTAGTTCTGCACGTCCGCCAGTACCTTTGCGGTACGTTCCTGGGTGGAGCCCACAGGCGCCTGCACCAGCACGAACAGCGTGCCCTGGTCTTCCTCGGGCAGGAAAGCCTTCGGCAGCCGCACGAACAGCAGGCCCACGGCCAGGATCACCACCAGGTAGATGATCAGCCAGCGCTCCGAGCGGCGGATCACGTGCACCACGCCGCCATGGTATTTCTTCTGGCTTTTCGCGAAGATGCGGTTGAACCAGCCGAAGAAGCCGGTCTTTTCATCGTGATGGCCTTTCGGGATCGGCTCGAGCATGGTCGCGCACAGCGCCGGTGTCAGGATCAGGGCCACCAGCACGGACAACACCATCGCGGCGACGATGGTCAGCGAGAACTGCCGGTAGATCGCGCCGACCGAGCCGCCCGAGAACGCCACCGGCACAAACACCGCGGACAGCACCAGCGCCACCCCGACCAGGGCGCCGGTAATCTGCCCCATCGCCTTGCGGGTCGCGTCGCGCGGCGACAGCCCCTCCTCGGCCATGACCCGTTCGACGTTCTCCACCACCACGATGGCATCGTCCACCAGCAGGCCGATGGCAAGCACGAGCCCGAACATCGACAGCGTGTTGATGGAGAAACCGACCACCGACATCACCGCGAAGGTGCCGAGCAGCACCACCGGCACGGCGATGGTCGGAATCAGCGTGGCGCGCAGGTTCTGCAGGAACAGGTACATGACCAGGAACACCAGCAGGATCCCTTCGAACAGGGTCTTGACCACTTCCTCGATCGATAGCTTCACGAACGGCGTCGTGTCGTACGGGTACTCCACTACCAGCGCATTCGGGAAATACCTCGATAGCTCGGCGATCTTGGTGCGTACCGCCTTGGCCGTGTCCAGCGCGTTCGCGCCGGTGGCCAGCTGGATGCCGAAGGCTGCGGTCGGCTGTCCGTTGTACTTGGTGTCGAAGTTGTAGTTCTCGCCCCCGAGTTCGATACGCGCGACATCCTTCAGGCGCACCTGCGAGCCGTCCGTATTGACTTTCAGCAGGATGTCGCCGAACTGCTCGGGCGTTTGCAGCAGCGTGGCTTCCGTGATGGTCGCCTGCAGCATCTGCCCCGGCACCGAGGGCGTGCCCCCCAGGCTGCCGCCGGCCACCTGCACGTTCTGTGCAACGACGGCGTTCTTCACGTCGATCGGGGTCAGGCTGTAGTTGTTCAGCTTGGGGGCGTCGAGCCAGATCCGCATGGCGTACTGCGAGCCGAACAGCGTCACGGTGCCGACCCCGTCGATCCGGCTGATCGGGTCCAGCACCTTCGACGCCACGTAGTTCGCCAGGTCGTACCGGCTCATGCTGCCGTCCTTGGACACGAAGGCCAGGATCAGCAGGAAGCTGCTGCTGGACTTGGTCACCTTGGTGCCGAGTTGCTGCACGGCCTGCGGCAGCAGCGGCGTGGCGAGCTGCAGCTTGTTCTGCACCTGCACCTGCGCGATGTCCGGATTGGTGCCGGCCGCGAAGGTCAGCGTGATGGTCGCCGTGCCGGCGTCGTCGCTGGTGGACGACAGGTACAGCAGGTGATCGAGGCCGCTCATCTGCTGCTCGATGACCTGCGTGACGGTGTCCTCGACGGTTTTCGCGGACGCGCCGGGATAGGTTGCGCTGACCTGCACGGCGGGCGGGGCGATGGTCGGGTACTGCGCGATCGGCAGCGTGAAGATCGACGCGAGCCCGGCCAGCATCAGGATGATGGCGATCACCCACGCGAAGATCGGCCGGTCGATAAAGAACTTTGCCATGAAACAGGCTCCCTTTTATTGCGCTGCCGGAGCAGACGAAGGAGCCGGGGCAACAGGCGCGCTGGCCGCGCCAGGTGCCGCGCTCGCGGCGGGCATGGCCGGCGCCTGCGCGCCGGAGGCCGGCGGTGCCGGCAGCGTGGCTTCGACCGCCTTGACCGTCATGCCGGGTTTCGCCTTTTCCACGCCGTTCACGATCACGCGGTCGCCGGGGTTCAGGCCGCTGTCCACCACCCAGCTGTCGCGGTAGGTGCCCGCGGTGACGATCTGGCGTTGCGCGACCTTGTTGTCCGGGCCGACGACGAGTACCACCGCCTGTCCCTTCTGATCATGCGTGACGCCGATCTGGGGCACGACGATGGCCTTGTCGTTGACGCCTTCGTCAATGCGCGCGCGCACGAACATGCCGGGCAGCAGTACGCGGTCCTTGTTCGGGAAGATGGCGCGCACGGTCACCGAACCAGTGCTCTGGTCGACGCTGACGTCGGTGAACTGGAGCTGCCCGGTCTGCGGGTAGGTCCGTCCATCCTCGAGAAACAGGGTGACCTTCGCGGCATGGATGCCGCTGGTCTGCAGGCGTCCCTCCTGGATCTGGCGCCGTAGCCGCAGGCCGTCGACGCTCGATTGCGTCAGGTTGACATAGACCGGGTCCAGTTGCTGCACGGTGGTCAGCAGCGTTGCCTGGCTGGCTTGCACGTAGGCGCCCGGCGTGACTTGCGACAAGCCGCTGCGGCCGGTGATCGGCGAGGTGACATCGGTGTAGCCCAGGTTGATCTGCGCCGTTTCCACGCTGGCCTTGCCGGCGGCCACGTCCGCGACCGCCTGGCCCAGCGCGGCAACGGCGTTGTCGTAGTCCTGCCTGCTTACGGCATTTGCCGCGACCAGTACCTTGTAGCGCTGGACCAGCGCGTCTTGCGTAGCCACGTTGGCCTGCGCCTTCGCCAGGGCTGCCTTGGCGCTGTTCAGCGTGGCAACGTAGGGCGCCGGGTCGATCTTGTAGAGGCGCTCGCCCGCCTTGACTTCGTCACCCTCGGTGAACTCGCGGCGCAACACGATGCCGTCGACCCGCGCCCGCACCTGTGCCACCAGGAAGGCACTCGTGCGGCCCGGCAACTCGGTGGTGACGGGCACGGTGGCCGGCTTGACGGTGACGATGCCGACTTCGAACGCTTGCGGCGGCGGCGCCGCTGGTTTCTGTCCGCACGCGGAAAGGAAGACGGCAGCCGCCGCACCGATATGGCGAAATGGAACCCGTTCGACGCGCATGAAGAGACCTCAGGATCAGTAGGTTTGGACTGGCAGCATGAACGTGCGCGTGCTCCTGGATCTCGGTGGCAGGTGGCGAAGCGCGTGAAGGGTACTGCGATCCGGGAGGCGCCGGGCGGCGGTGCGGTGCTGCCCGGCAACCCGTGCATCATCCGGCCGAGCGGCCATGTTCAGGCTTGCCGGCAGCGGGTTTATCCGCCGGCGGCCGGCGATGCCGGCATTGGCAGGCAGCCAGTGCAGAACCCGCCGCAGCCGGGACGGCGAAACGCCATCCGTTGCGGACGGACCGCCTGGTTCGGGAGTCTGATTGCCACCGGACAGGATTGCGCCCGGTTGGCTGAGCGAGGCGAGGCAAGCACTCAGGATAGTCGGGAAGGCGGGAAGCCCCTCGATGGTGCAAGGCGCTGTTCGAAATGCACCGCGTTCCTGCCGTAGCGCGGCAGGTCCGGCCTCGGCCCGCAGGAACCGAGCAGCCGGTACGGGCCGGCGCCAGTGCACGCATTGCAAGCATTGTTCCATTGGTCCGTCGAGTCCTGCCTCGGAGTGCGGCCCGATCCGCACTCCGAGGCAGGAGGCAATAGGCGCACTGCATCACTTTAGATCACCGGGGAAACAAAGCAAGGATCGTCTTTCGGCATGGCTGCATGCAAGAAGGACGCCAGCTCGAACCGTTTTCACGTTGCCTGCGTTGCCGCAGCGTTTCCTTGCAAACAAAGCGCCGCGGCGATGGAATAAAGCCCCCGCGCTGCCCGTTTACTTCATTGGCAGGGGCGGAGGCACGGTGCTCCGCCGGATGCGCCATGCGTGGCTCGGCCGTTGCAAGCCGCCGCATGCTTGCCGCCAAGGAGACCGAAATGAAAACCCTTCGTCTGGTTTTTGCCGTGCTGCTGGCCTTGATGGCGGTGGCGGCCTGTTCATCCGATAGCGGCACGGATGCGTCCGGGCGCGCCTCAGCCTCGCGTAACAATCGCAGCACCGTGGATTCAGGCAGCATGAGGGGTGGTTACTGACACACCCGCGCCGCATTCCGGATACACACCCCATGTCTTGTCAGCGGTGAGCTTTGGCGACGACATCGCAGTCTGGCTTCCGCAGTTGCGGCGCTACGCGCGCGCGCTGACCGGCGATGCCGCATGGGCCGACGACCTGGTCCAGGACACGGTGGAGCGAGCCATCGGGCAGGGCAGCCGGCTGCGCGAGCGCAGCAATATGCGGGCATGGCTGCTGACCGTGCTGCGCCACCTGTACATCGACCAGTTGCGCCGGCGCCGGGAGATTGCCGTGGATGAAGACGATCAGTTGTGGCAGCGGCTGGTGGCGCCATCGAGCGAGATAGATGGCCTGCTGCTGCGCGACGTGCAGCGCGCGCTATACCGGCTGCCGGTGGAGCAGCGCGAAGTGCTGCTGCTGATCGTGCTGGAGGCGTTGAGTTACCAGGAGGCCGCAGCTGTGCTGGGGGTGCCGCCGGGGACCGTGATGTCGCGCCTGTCGCGTGCCCGCGAGCATCTGCGTGCACTGCTCGCCGGCGGCGACCGCGGTGACGGCCAGCGGCACGTGCCGCTCAGGGTAGTGAGAAGCAAGCCATGAACGATGACACGGATCCGGGCTCCGCGGGCGCCATGGGCGCCAGCGCTCCCATGGCGGAGGTGGAGCGCTTGTGCGCGCTGGTGGACGGCGAGTTGCCCGAGCCGGAGCGCGCGGCCGTGCTGGCCGCGCTGGCGCAGGACGCGCAGGCGTCGGAGCGGGTGATGCACTATCAACGCCAGAACGCCGCGCTCAAGGCCTTGTTCCCCTTGCCCGCCGACGTGCGCTACCTGCTGGTGCGCTCCCGGCCGCCATGGTGGCGCCGGGCGCTGGCCGTGGCGGGCTGGGTGGCGGCTGCGCTGGCGCTGGGTATTGGCGCGGCGTGGCTGCCGGGTGCAAGCGCCGATCCGCATGCCTTTGCGCGTCATGCCGATACGGCGTACGCCGTGTACGCCCCTGAACAGCGCCACCCCGTCGAGGTGGCTGCCGCAGACGAGGCTCACCTGCGCACCTGGCTGTCGCGCCGGCTGGCGCGCACGCTGACCATTCCTTCGCTGGACGAGTACGGCTACGCGCTGATGGGTGGCCGGCTGCTCCCGGGCGAGGGCGGGCCGGCCGCGCAACTGATGTACCAGAATCGGACCGGCGAGCGGCTCACGCTCTACATTTCGCCAGCGGCTCCCGCGCTGGCTTCCGTCGGCCTGCTGCGCCGCGCGGACCGCCGCACCTTCTACTGGGTCAGCGGCGGCGCTGGCTATGCCCTGTCCGGCCAACTGGAGGAGGGCCGGCTGCGCGCCATCGCGAGCGATGTCTGCGCCAGCCTCGGCGGTCACCCGGAGGGTTGGCGCTAGCGCGCCTTGCCGCGGCATGGCCGCGGGCCTGCCCTGGCTCTCGGCGGCGGCAGGGCATGAAATGGAATGAAACAGAATAGAGCGAATAAAGCGGAATAAAGCGGGCCGCCGCTGCGTTTACCTCATGCAGGACCGCGGCTGTGTAGGGAGGCGCGGCAGCGGTCCGGCAGGCAAACCGATGTGCCGTGGGATGCGTGCGGGCCAAGGCCCGGCGCATCGCGACGTCGGGTATTCGGACCGGGGACAACATCATGGGCAAAGTTCTTGGTGCCGCGGCGGCATTGCTTGCCGGCCTCGGTTTCGGCATGCCCGCGGCCGCGCAGATGGCGGAGGCAGGTACATGGGATACGGGCTCGGCGCCTTGCCAGCAGGTGGTCGGGCAGGCGGAGATCGACGGGACGCAGCAACAGGTGGTAGGCCTGGCCTGCCTGCAGCCCGATGGCACCTGGCAGGTGGTGGACACCAGCGGCGGCGCGGTGGCCTATCCGGCGCCGGCCTACTATGTCGATCCCTGGTACTGGGCGCCGGTCGGCGTCGGCTTCGGAGCGAGCTTTATCTTCGTCGACCGCTTCCATCACTTCCATCACATGCATCGCGTGTTCATGCCGCGCGCGGGTGTGGCCGGTGGCTTCCGCGGCGGCTTCCGCGGCGCGCCGCACGGGTCGTTCCACGGGATGGAGCACGGTGGCTTCCATGGCGGTGGCATGCACCATCGTTGAGGACGCGCCGCTCCGCAGGTGAGTGGCCGGTTTCCGCCCGGGCGCTGACGGCGCATATCCCGCCGTCCGACCGGGCAGCCAGAACCGTCCGGCTCCCCACGCGCGGCGCGCCTCCGAACATGGTCGGAATGCCTCCGGCGCTGGATCTTGCCACCGGCATTCCAGTGCCGGTGCAGCGATCGACAAGGTCGGCACCGTTCTGAACCGTGGAATTCGGTGCGACAATACAGGATGCAGCTTGCACCTGGCGGCTCCCGCCGCTTCCTGCCCGCCCGCTGATCCCATTTACCCTTCCTGCCCAAGTCTCTCCATGCCACGTAAAGCCGCCCAGCTCTCCGAAGCCGACAAGCATGCCGCCGACGGCGGCGCTGTAGCCGTGGACCGGGCCTTGTTCGTGCTTTGCGCGTTTCGCCTGGGCGATACCACCCTGAGCCTGGCCGAACTGGCGCAGCGCTCGGGACTCTACAAGAGCACCTTGCTGCGCCTGCTGGCCTCGCTCGAGCATGCCCGCCTCATCCTGCGGCATACCGACGGCCGCTACGGCCTGGGGCCGGAAGTGGCGCGCCTGCACTCGGTGTATTCCGCCTCGTTCTCGCTGGAGCTGGTGGTGATGCCGGTGCTGCGCCAACTGGTGCAGGCCACGCGCGAAAGCGCGGCGTTCCACGTCGAGCAGGGCGAGCACCGCCTGTGCCTGTACCGCGTCGATTCGCCGCAGCCGGTGCGCGATCATGCCAAGGCGGGTGAACTGCTGCCGCGCAACCGCGGTGCCGGCGGCCGCGTATTGCGCGCGTTCAGCGGCGCGCGAGGGGAGATCTACCAGAAGATCCGGGAGGAGGGCGTCGCCGCGCTGGCCGGAGACCGCATCCCGGACATCGCGGGCGTATCGTCGCCGGTGTTCGGGCCGGATGGCGAGTTGAAGGGCGCGTTGACCCTGACCTGCCCCACCCCCCGCTTCGACGAGGGCTTCCGGCCCCATGTGCTGGCAGCCGCACGCGACCTGACGCTGGCGCTGGGCGGCAGCTTCCCGTTTCCGGTCTGACTTTGGCCCGATCCTGACCTGACCCCAGGCAGTTCCCGCCGGTTTCCTGTGCACTGGGGCGGGTCCCGGGGGCCGTGGCGGGTGGCGTGGACATCGCTGCGTGCCCTGGCACACCCCATGCCCGGCTTGTCGGGGGTGCCCGGTGGACGCCGGTGACGTTATCATGCGCCTTTGCGAAATTGACCCGGCAACCAGGTACGCCCCCGCCTCTTTCCGTCAACGTCACCGGCAACACGGCATCTTCAAAGGAATCCCGTGCAGTTAGACCAGCAAACGATCGTCGTCGTCATGGGGGTGGTGTACGCCAGCACGCTGGCCATCGCAGCGGGCCTGCTGGCCGCGTTGAGGCCCAGTGCCGCGGGGCGGCTGTGGGCCTGGGGCCACTTGCTGGTGTCGGCGGCCGGACTCGTGCTGGCAGCCAATGCTTCGGCCCGCCAGGTCTATCTCAGCGCCGGGGCGGCGGTGGTGTTGATTGCCGGCCGGCTGCTGATCTACCGCGGCGTGCGGGTTTACTATGGCTTGCCGACGTGGGATCGTACGCTCGCGGTTGGCGTGGCCGCAGCCGGGCTGGCGCTGGCCGGCGCCGCCGGCATGGCCAACGGCTATGCGCGGATGCACGTGGTCGGCTACGGCAGCCTTGCCCTGGTGGCAATGCTGACGGTTGTCACCACGCTGCACTGCCACCAGGGCCGGCGCAGTATTGGCACCCCGCTCGTGATCGTTGCCAGCCTTGTCCATCTGGCGACCCAGCTGGCGGGATTATCCGCTGGTCTCTCGGGAGCGGTTTCCGCCGGCCCCTTCTACGCCAGCAGTGCCAACGCGATCTTGCTGCTGGCGCCACTGGTGGCGACCTTGCTCGCGCTGTTCGGCTTTACGCTGATGGCGATGGAGCAGGTCATCGCGACCAATGAACATGGCGCCCGGCTGGACGGGCTGACGCGGCTGCTCAACCGCGGCGCGCTCGACAAGGCGGCGATCAGTCTGGTGGCGGCCTGGGAGCGGCACGGCCAGGCCTTGTCATGCCTGGTGATCGATGTCGATCATTTCAAGCAGGTCAACGATCGCAACGGGCATCATGCGGGCGACAGCGTGCTCAAGCTGATTGCCGAGGCCATCGACAATTCCCGGCGTGCTTCCGATGTGGCCGGCCGCTATGGCGGCGAGGAATTCTGCATTCTCTGTCCGCATACCGACGAATCCCAGGCGACCGCGCTGGCCAACCGGATCCTGCGCAAGGTGCGCGCGATCCCGTTGCCCGGCGAGCCGGTGGCCTTTGCCAGCGTCAGCATTGGCGTGGCCGAGTTGCGTGGCGGGGCGGCGGGCGTGGAGGGGTTGTGGCGGGCCTTGTTCGCGGCGGCCGACCGGGCGCTCTACGCCGCCAAGGAGTTCGGGCGGGACCGCTATGCGCTGGCGTCCTGGATGGCGCCCGCCACGCGGCCCGTTTCCGGCGATGTCGGCGATTCCTCGCATCTCCCCATCGCATAAGGGAGTCGGGGCGCAGGGTGCAGCGGTACCGCCCCCGCGCCGGATGGTCAGTCCTGGGCCGGCGGCACATCCCGCGGCGGGTGGCCGTCATAGGTCCAGATGTACTGGCGCGGAATCGGGCCCTTGTTGCGGCCGCCCTGCTGGGTCTGCTCCCATGCGTGGGCCAGGATGCCAACCGAGCGCGACAGGCAGAACAGTCCCCGTGCGAGCGGGGCCGGGAAACCGAGCTCGGCATAGATCACGGCCGTGGCGCCATCGATGTTCATCGGGATCGGCTTGCTGCGGCCGGCCCCCAGCTCGGTTTCCACCGCACGTGCGATGGCGGCAAAACGCCCGGATACCACACCTTCGCCGGCGGCCTTGTCGACCAGCGCCAGCAGCCGCGGGGCGCGCGGGTCGAGCGGATGGAAGCGGTGGCCGAAGCCGGACACGAACTTGCCGCGTGCATCGCGGTAGTCCGCCAGCGCGCCCCTGACCGCTTCGTCCTGCGCTTGGCCGCCATCGATGCGCCGCGCCACATCCTGGTATAGCTCCACCGCCTGTTCGCCGGCACCGCCATGCACGTCGCCGAGCACGTTGAGCGCCGATGCCATGGCGTTGTTCAGCCCCACGCCGCAGGTGGCGGCCATGCGGGCGATGGCGATGCTCGGCGCCTGCGGACCATGGTCCACCGCCGACATCAGCGCGGCATCCAGCAGTTCACCCTGCTTGCGGCCGGGCAGCTCGCCGCGCAGCATCAGCCAGATCATCTGCGCGAACGACACCTGGCCGATCAGCTGCTCGATGGGATAGCCGCGGTAACGGATCTCGCCGGGCTGCATATCGATGATTCCGGTGCGCCACCAGTCCTGGGAGAGGCGCTGGCCCTCGTTGATTTCGCCGCTTGCCTTGATGGGTTCACTCATACCGCATGCTCCTGTTGCAGGGTTTGAATATCCGCTTCGCTGTAGCCCAGCTGGGCCAGGATGTCGCGGGTGTGCTGGCCAAGTTCGGGTGGCGGGGTGTCGACCGAGGGCGCCTCGCCGTTGAGCTTGAAGCCGGTGCGCACCAGCCGGATGTCGCGCCCCACGCCGGGCACGTCGGCAAAGCCGCCGATCATGCCGCGCCCGCTGACCTGCGGGTGGTCCAGCGTTTGCGGCACGCTGTAAACCGGGCCGGCAGGCACGCCGGCCTCGTTGAGCAGCTGCCACCATGCGTCGGCGGACTTCTTCGCCAGCTCGGTCTCCAGCTCGCGTGTCAGCTCGGCGCGGTTGGCCAGCCGCGCCTGCCGCTCGGCGAAGCGCGCATCGGTGGCCAGTTCCGGGCGGCCGACCACGCTGCAGAGCGCTTCGAACTGCTCCTGCTTGTTGGCGGCGATATTGAGCAGGCCCTGGCCGGTGTGGAAGGCGCCCGACGGGCTGGCGGTCATGTTCTCGTTGCCCATCGGCGCGGGGGTCTTGCCGGTGATCAGGTAGTTGGATACCACCCAGCCCATGGTGGCGAGGGTGGCTTCCAGCATCGACACGTCGATGAAGTAGCCTTCCGTGCGCTGGTGGTCGGCCAGCGCGGCGGCCACGGCGAAGGCCGCGGTGATGCCGCCGATGGTGTCCGACACCGGGTAGCCCACGCGGTAGGGCGCGGTCTGCGGGTCGCCGGTGATGCTCATCACGCCGGACATGCCCTGGATGATCTGGTCGTACGCGGGCAGGTCCGACAGCGGGCCATCCTGGCCGAAGCCGGAAATGGCGCAGTAGATCAGCCTGGGATTGATTTCCTTGAGCGCGTCGAAGCCCAGGCCCAGGCGGTCCATCACGCCGGGGCGGAAGTTTTCCACCAGCACATCGGCGCTTTCGACCAGCTTGCGGAACACTTCCTTGCCGCGCGCGTGCTTGAGGTTGACGGTGATGGAGCGCTTGCCGGGGTTTTGCGCCAGGAAGGACACGCCCATCAGCCTGCGGTTCAGCTCGGCGTCGGCGCCGAGCTGGCGGGCGAGGTCGCCGGTGCCGGGCGTTTCCACCTTGATGACCTCGGCGCCCATATGGGCCAGCTGGTGGCAGCAGAAGGGCCCGGCCAGCACGTTGGTGAGATCGAGGACGCGGATATGGCGTAGCGGTGTTTGCATGATGCGCTTTCAGGTGTCGGTGCCGCGGGCGTTCGCCAGTGCGAAGCCGGCCGCGGCGGGCGATGCGGCAAAGGCCTTACTCTGCCTTGGCGCCGGACTGGCGCACGATGGTGCCCCAGCGGGTGTTTTCAGCCTTGATGAACGCGGCCAGCTCCGCCGGCGAGCCGCCGCGCGGCTCGCTGCCTTCCTCGCGCATCCTGGCGATGGTGTCGGGCTGGGCGATGGCCTTGTTGATTTCCTCGTTGACGCGCCGGACCACTTCCGCCGGCGTGCCGGCCGGCGCCACCAGCGCCTTCCAGTCCTCGGCCTGGAAGCCGGCATAGCCGCCTTCGATCACGGTGGGCACGTCGGCCAGCAGCGGCAGGCGCTTGGCCGACGTCACTGCGAGGGCGCGCAGCTTGCCGGCCTTGATCATGGGCAGCGCGATGGGCGGCGTGGCGAAGTAGAGGTCGGTCTGGCCGCCAAGCAGGTCGGTCAGCGCCGGCGACGCGCCCTTGTACGGCACATGCAGCATCCGGATGCCGGTGCGGCGCGCGAACATCTCGCCGGTCAGGTGGCCCACCGTGCCGGTGCCGGCCGAAGCCATCGAGAGCTGCTTGCCCTTGCCCGCGGCGACGAGATCGGCCAGGGTCTTGTACGGAGCGTCCTTGCGCACGATCAGCACCAGCGGCTGGGCGGAAACCAGCGCCACCGGCGCGAAGTCCTTGACCGCGTCGTAAGGCATCCTGGGGTACAGGGTGGGATTGATCGCCAGGTTGGCGGTCTGGCCCATGCCCAGGGTGTAGCCGTCCGGACGGGCCTTGGCCACCGCGTCCATGCCGATATTGCCGCCCGCGCCGGCGCGGTTTTCCACCACGACGTTCCAGTGCGTGGCCATGCCCACCTTGTTGAACACCAGCCGCGCCATGACGTCGGTGCCGCCGGCCGGGGGGAAGGGCACCACCAGCCGCACCGGCTGGGTCGGATAGCTGCCGGCGGCGGCCGGCACGGCGCCGGCCGCGAGTACCGCGGGCAGCGCCAATAGCAGCAAGGCACGGATGGGGGAGGAAAAGCGCTTCATATTGACTCCGTCTGGGGATGGTGCAAGGCAATGCCGGGCCGCCCCGCTCGGAAGGGCGGGCTTGTCATGCGGGCCTGGGATTGAGGCTCGAGGCTGGGGAGGATGGCGGTGGCGGCGATTTCCGGCGTCGGGGATCTGTCTCTCTTGCGTTCTATAAGATAGAACAACGATCTTACTTAAGGAATTTATCCGAGAGAATAGGAGGCTGGAGAGGGGTTGTCAAGGCGCTGCCGTTGCTGCCGGTCCGGCGTGCAGGACCGGTGCGCGGGGCGGCATGGCGTGGCCGATCACGCGCCAGTCGTGCTGCGGTCGTGCTCATCCGGAAGTCGTCCCGGGAAAAAAAAGACCGCGCCGGGATTACCCGTGCGCGGTCATGATCCAGATGACAGGTTGTGCATGCCTTGCAACAAGAGCGAGCGCATTGCGCGCCTGCCGGTCGCCGGCCGCCTGCCGCCGGGGCCGGCGTCAATCCGTCGTGCTGGGGCTCCAGAATGCCTGGTGGATGTGTTCGGACTCCGCCAGTTGCGCCATCAGGCGGTCGAGCACATCGCCATCGACGGAGGTGGATGTCAGCACCGCCTCGATCTCCACGTCGCTGTCGCCAAAGGCGTGGACCTCGAGGTCGCGCGTGGGGTAGTTGCCTGCCTCCAGGACTTGCTCCAGCAGCCGCAAGGCCTGCTTCTGGGCGGCGCGCGGCGCGATCACATAGACCGTGTTGGTGACTTCCACCGCCGGCGTATCCATCGGCTGCTGGTTGATGCGGTTGACCAGCGGCCTGAGCAGGGTGTTGGCGGCCAGCACGAAGAGGCAGCCCAGCCCGGCCTCCAGGATCAGATCGGCGCCGGCGCTGGCCCCGACCGCGGCCGAGCCCCAGAGCGTGGCGGCGGTATTCAGGCCGCGCACATTGCCCTCCTCGCGCATGATCACGCCCGCCCCAAGAAAGCCGATCCCCGATACCACATAGGCCACCACCCGCACCGCGCCGTCGTGTCCGGCCATGCGATTGGCCATGTCGACGAAGATGGCGGCACCCACCGCCACCAGCACATTGGTGCGCAGGCCCGCGGTGCGCTGGCGGTATTGCCGTTCGTAGCCGATCACCGCGCCCAGTATGAAGGCCGTGGTGAGGCTGACGGTGGTGTCGAGCAGCGAGTCCAGGTTGATGTTCTGGAAGGCTTGGAGGGACATCTGTTTTCCCCGGCTGGAAGGTTATTTGTTTTGGATACTGCGTTCATGCGCTCATGCTTGCGGCCTTCGCATTTTTACGCCGGCAAGGTGTCACGCCGATGTCACGGGCGCCACCGTCGCGACGCAGGGCGGGTGCGGTTGCCGCTTGGCCGGTCCTTGCCAGCCGAACCGCCGGATGTAGAAGCGCTTGACCGCCGTCACCAGCAGGGCGTAGCCCAGCACGATGCCGATCATCCAGGGAAAATAGCCCGGCGGCAATGCCTCCAGCTTGAAATACGATGCCAGGGGGCCCATCGGCAGCCAGATGCCCAAGGCCATGATGGCCACCGTGGCAAGCGTCAGCGGCCACGCCGCGCGGCTCTGGATGAACGGCAGCTTGGGTGTGCGGATCATATGCACGATCAGGGTCTGCGTCAGCAGGCCGACCACGAACCATCCCGACTGGAACAGCGCCTGCGCCTCCACGTGGTTGGCCGCGAATACGTACCACATCACCACAAAAGTCGTGATGTCGAAGATCGAGCTGATGGGCCCGAACACCACCATGAAGCGGCCGATGTCGCCCGGGTTCCAGCGCAGCGGGCTCGATACCAGTTCCTTGTCCACGCGATCGAAGGGAATGGCGATCTGCGAGACGTCGTACAGCAGGTTCTGCACCAGCAGCTGCAGCGGCAGCATCGGCAGGAAGGGCAGGAAGGCGCTGGCCACCAGCACCGAGAAGACATTGCCAAAGTTGGAACTGGCCGTCATGCGGATGTACTTCAGCATATTGCAGAAGGTGCGCCGGCCTTCGATCACGCCTTCTTCCAGCACCATCAGGCTCTTTTCCAGCAGGATGATATCGGCGGCTTCCTTGGCGATATCCACCGCGCTGTCCACCGAGATGCCGATATCGGCCGCTCGCAGCGCCGGTGCGTCGTTGATGCCGTCGCCCATGAATCCGACCACATGGTCGTTGGCGCGCAGCGCCCGCACCAGTTGCTCCTTGTGCATCGGCGAGAGCTTGGCGAACACATTGTGCTCTTCCACGGCGCGGGCCAGCGCGGGCGCGTCCATCTTCTCGATGTCCGGCCCCAGCAGCACGCGCGTGACCGGCAGGCCCACCTCGCGGCAGATCTTGGCGGTGACCAGTTCGTTGTCGCCGGTCAGCACCTTGACCGTGACGCCGTGCTCGGCCAGCGCCCGCAGTGCGGGAAGGGTGGATTCCTTGGGCGGGTCGAGGAAGGCGATATACCCGACCAGGGTCAGCTCGCATTCGTCGGACACGCCGTACTGGGTTTGCGTGGTGGGCGTTTCCTTCATCGCTACCGCGACCACGCGCAGGCCTTCCTCGTTGAGGTCGTGCGTGACCCGGCGTACCCGCGCCAGCATCTCGGCGTCAAGCGCCTGTGCCGCGCCGTCGATCTGCACGCGCGTGCAGATGCCCAGCATTTCCTCGACCGCGCCCTTGCAGATCAGCTCGTTGTGGTCTTCCCGCTCGGCCACCACCACCGACATGCGGCGGCGCTCGAAATCGAAGGGGATTTCATCCACCTTGCGGTAGTGCTGCGTCAGCATCAGCTCGCTTTGCAACTCGGCATGATCGAGCACCGCGCGGTCGAGCAGGTTCTTCAGGCCGGTCTGGTAGTAGCTGTTCAAATAGGCATGCTTGAGCACATCCGTGCTGACGCGGCCGAGCACATCGGTGTGCCGCTCCAGCACGATCTTATCCTGCGTGAGCGTGCCGGTCTTGTCGGTGCAGAGCACGTCCATGGCGCCGAAGTTCTGGATGGCGTCGAGCCGCTTGACGATGACCTTGCGCCGCGACAGCATCACCGCGCCCTTGGCCAGCGTGGAGGTGACGATCATC
Organism: Cupriavidus sp. 96C5-1; assembly: GCF_057798855.1. Classification (NCBI taxonomy): domain Bacteria; kingdom Pseudomonadati; phylum Pseudomonadota; class Betaproteobacteria; order Burkholderiales; family Burkholderiaceae; genus Cupriavidus; species Cupriavidus sp. 96C5-1. The sequence continues at coordinate 24,202 of NZ_JBYOJU010000044.1, forward strand.
GGCAGCATCTCGGGCGTCAGGCCCACCGCGACGGACAGCGCGAACAGGAAGGCCTGCATCCAGTCGCCCTTGGTGAAGCCGTTGACCAGCAGCACCAGCGGCGCCATCACCAGCGCGAAGCGGATCAGCAGCCAGCTCACCTGGTTGACCCCGGACTGGAAGGCGGTGGCCGAGCGGTCGGTGCTGGTGACGCGCGCGGCAAGCGTGCCGAAGTAGGTCTGGTTGCCGGTGGCCAGCACCACGGCGGTGGCCGCGCCCGAGACCACATTGGTACCCATGAAGGCGATGTTGGCCAGTTCGAGCGGGCTGTCATGCCGGTCGCGCAGCTCGGCGAACTTCTCCACCGGCAGCGATTCGCCCGTCATTGCCGCCTGGCTGACGAACAGGTCCTTGGCGGCAATGATGCGGCAGTCGGCGGGAATCATGTCGCCGGCCGAAAGCGCGACGAGGTCGCCCGGCACCAGGTGGCGGATCGGCACCTCGCTCCTGGTCGGCGGCCGGGAGTGCACGTGCACGTTGAAAAACTCCGCGCTGACGGCGGCCACCCCAGCGCCCAGGTCGCGGCGGATCACCGTGGCCGTGGTGCTGACCATGGCCTTGAGGCTTTCGGCCGCCTGGCTGGAGCGCCGCTCCTGCACGAAACGCAGGATGGTCGACAGCGTCACCATGGTGCCGATGACCAGCGTCGCCTTCATGTCGTCGGTGAAATAGGAAATGGCCGCCAGCAGCGTCAGCAATAGATTGAAGGGATTGCTGTACGAATGCCACAGGTGCAGCCACGCGGGCAGCGGCTTCTCGTGTTCGACCTCGTTGGGGCCGTATTGCTTGAGGCGGTCTTCCATCTCGGCGCTGGTCAGGCCGTCCTCGTGCGAGCGCATCCGTACCAGCACGGCAGGCACGTCCTCCCTGGCGGCGCGCTTGAGCGACTGGGCCAGCGCTTCCGGCACGGTGCGCGACGGTCCCGGCTTGCCGAGCGATTCGAACATCGCCAGCCGGCGGAAGTGGTGGGTCGCCCGGCGCGTGCGCAGGAAGGCGGCGAAGAGCGTTTTCATCAGGTTCATGGGTGTGGTTCCCAGTGGTTTCCCGGCGGATCGGGCGGCGGCGCGTGCGCGGGGGCACAGCGCTGTCCTTGCCGGTGCTGCGAGACAGGCGGTGTGTTTTTCCGCCGCGTGGGTGCATTCAGCCCTGTGTATCCCGGCCGGACGACTGCCGGCAGGAAAGGGCGGATCGATCGGCTGGCAGTGCGCATGCCAGCGGGGGTGCGGGTGTCAGCCCGGGCGCGGCAGGTGCGGATCTCCGTGGCGCGCCGCGGCCCGGCGTACGGGCGGCAGCGCCAGTGCGAGCAGCAGCACGGCGGCGCGGCCAGGGCCGGCGGCGTGCCAGCGCAGCATCTGCAGGGCCAGCAGGGCGTGTTGAGCGATAAAGATGGACGGCATGGGGCCTCCTTGCGCCATAGCCCGATGGCATGCGCAGGCAGGGGCGGATACCGGATGGCGGCGTGCGGACGAGCGCGCACCGCGGACTGGCAGCCGCAGGCTTTACAACGGATTGGGAGAGGGGATTGCACGGAGAATCCGTGCAATGGACCACCACCCGCCGGTATCGGCTAGGCAGTGGCGAAAAGACGCCTGGACTTGCCTAGCCGTTCAGGGATTGGCCGGAGGGCCAACTAGAACAACTGTCCATGGAGATTAGCTCCGTAGCGATAACCGGGCGAAGGGTATCAAAGGCAATGCGAGATTGGCAACCCTTTCTTGCGGCTTTTCTGCGAATTGAGATTGGTCCTAATCGGTTCTAATCGATTCCTGGCATTGCGCTTGGCAAGGCCGTGCATTGTTATCCGGACGGGATCTCCCGTGTGGTGTCCATTGCGTTTGCGCAGTGGCGCCCGGTATCAACCTTTGTCAGAATAGGGGACCGCGATTTTGGCTGAATTGGCAAAACACTGCAGCAAGTTCACGTTTGGTGCCGGCATCGCCGGCAACCGCCTCACCCGGCTGCGGCATCCCGGCGGGCCGCGCATGCGCCGGATCCCTTCAGCCCCCTCTATTCCCGAACCGCCAGACGCCATGACCATTGTGCTCACGAGTGAAACGCAGGATGCCCTGCGCAAGCTCATTCTGCTGATTTCCCTGCACGACCAGGATGCAGCGGAACGATATTGGACATTGTTCCAGCAGGCGCTTGCGCGTGCCGAGCCGGGCTGCGACGGCCATCTGCTGCTGTGGCCCCTGAGCGAAGCGCTTGGCCAGGGTGGGGGGTTCTACGTCGACTGGAAAGACACCGCGGCACTGGTGCGCGGCGTGCAGGCGCTTTGCGACCGGGTCGATCTGCGCATTGACTGGGGCGTGGGCGATCCGCTGGCGCCTGCCTTTCTGGCGCGGCGCGATGTGCCGGCGCTGATGACGGTCGCGCAGGCTTCGCTGCGCGCGGCTGGCTATACGCTGTGGTGCTGGGATACCCAGGCGGACGCCTACGCCGGATGGATGATCCGCAGCCGCGACGAAGACATGCTGGCCGAGCTCGCCGGCCGCCTGCACCTGATGATCGACCCCGCCGACGAAACCTACTGAGGCCGTCCGCGCCCCACGCTGCGCGCCTGACGCGCAACGGCGCCCGCTGCCCGGCAGGTCGGGACGCCGCCTTGCCATCCGTGTTCAATCTTTGTGACATTTCAGCGGGATGGCGGCACCAGTCCGGGACCATCGGATATCTGCCGTGCCGGCACGGCCGCATGCGCACGAGCGTTGCGCATGGCGCCAGGCGAGGACCCATGCAATCCTGGCGCGCCGGCAACGGGGCGCCACCAGGGCGCCGGCTTTGCGGTAAAGGGGGTGTCGACAACGTACAATGTTGCGCCGGAATGGCCGGGGCAGCTTGCCGCGGCTTTGCCGCTTTTGCTGCGGCCGGTGGATGGCCGAACGCCGGCGGCGCTTCCGCCCCGATTTCCGCATCCTGGTTTCCGTTCCAACGATCCGCCCAACCGCCTCGCAGCCAATTCCGATGGAAAGCGTCGTCACCGAGATTTTCTACCGCCTTTCCACGGCGTTCTTCTGGCCCGTCGCGCTCGCCCTGCTGGTGCTGTTCGTGCTCTCGCTGGCCGATCTCGGCAGCCTGCTGGTGCAGTCCCGCCGCCGCGCGGCGGCGCCGGCCAGCGATCTGCCCGCGCTGGCCAATGCGCTGGCGGCCAGCCTGCGCAACGCAGCGCAGCCCCATCCGGGTGCCGTCGTGCTGTCGCCGTCGCTGGCCCGCTTCTGGGCCATGCTGGAAGCGCGGCTGGCCCGGCTCGATTCGCATGAACACCTCGACCTGTGGCTGGATGAAACGCTGCAGCGCGAGGAAATGCGCGTGGCCAACCGGCTCGACCTGACCCGCACGCTGGTGCGCATCGCGCCCATGCTGGGACTGGCGGGCACCATCATCCCGCTCGGGCCGGCGTTGCAATCGCTGCTGGCCGGCGATATGGCCGGCATGGTCAACCACCTGGTGGTCGGTTTTGGCGCGGTGGTCTGCGGCCTGGTGCTGGGCGGCATTGCCTACGTGCTGACGCTCACGCGCGAGCGCTGGGCGCGTGCCGATCTCAAGGAGATGGAAAACCTGTGCGAGCTGGTGCTGCGGGCCATGCCCGAGCCAGCGGTGCCGGCCGGTCACGGTGTGGTGCATGGCGCACTGGCGGGGGCGCTCGCCTGATGGACACAGGCCACGGACACCCGTTCAGGCGCAGGCGCTTCGTGCGCCGCCGCCGCGCGCAGGGCGAGCTTGCCTCGGTGCATCGGGAAGACCCGCTGGCCGGTGTGGCCAACCTGTTCGATGCCTCCATCGTCTTTGCAGTGGGCCTGATGGTGGCGCTCACGCAGGCCTTCAGCCTGACCCAGCTGCTCAATCCCGAATCGCAGTTCACCATGGTCCAGCGCGACCCCCGCACCGGCGAGTTGCAGCTGCTCGAGAAGAACCGCAAGGAGGTCAAGGTCAGCAAATTGTCGGCGCAGCAGAAGGCAGGCGAGGGCACCCGGCTGGGCGTGGCTTACCGGTTGCCCGATGGCAGCGTGGTGTATGTGCCGGAAGGTGCACAGGCTGGCACCCACCCCGTTCCGGCCCCGCCGGTGCCGGCCGCACGCTGATGGCGTGGATGCGCCGGATGGCCGCCACGGCATCCATGGCTCGGATGGCGTCGCTGCGCTGGCTGCTGCTGGCGCTCGGCCTGCTGTGCTGGCTTGCGGGCGCATCGGGCCGGGCCGGCGCGGCAGCGCCCGGGCACGGGCCGCTGGCCGCCGATGGCGGCCAGGCCCCCGTGCGCGTGCTGCTGATCACGACCAATACCCATGCGCTGCCGGCCGCGCAGGCGCGCCTGCGGGAGCTGGCCGGGCCGGGCCGGGTGGTGCTCGAGGCGGTGACCGCGGCGCCGGATGCCGCGCAGGTCGCAGCGGCCGATGCCATCTACGCCTACTTTGCGCCCACTGCCGTACTCCGGCAGATGGCCCCGGCCGTGCGCCAGGCGCGGCAGCGCGGTGCGCTGGTGCTGGCGGCGCCGGCGGCGTCCGCCGAGGCGGCCTGGAACGTTGGCCTGGACGCCGCGCGCAACCAGGCGGCAGAGGCCTACTGGAGCGCAGGCGGCGCCGACAACCTGGCCGGCTGGCTGGCGTGGACCGTGGCAGCGGTACGTGGCGAGACCGCCATCGCGGTGCCGCCGCCGCGTCCGCTGCCCGCGGCCGGCATCTACCATCCGCGAGCCTCCCAGCCCTTCGCCACGCTCAAGGACTACCTTGCGTGGTATCGGGCCGGCGGCAGCAACGGCCTGCCGCCCGGTGCGCCGCTGGTCGGCATCGCCTTCTACGCCAGCAACTATCGCCAGCAAGACCTCGCCCATATCGATGCGCTGATCGCGGCGCTGGAGCGCCAGGGCGTCGGCGCGGTGCCTGTGTTCGGCTGGCCGCTGTCGAGCCTGGGGCCGATGCTGACGATGGACGGCCAGAGCCCCTTGCGCGCGTTGCTGACGCTGAATCTCACCATCAGCCGGGCGCAAGACAAGACCTGGCTGGAGCACCAGGGCCTGCATGCCATCAACCTGATTGCCACGCGCGACAGCCAGGCCGGCTGGCGGGCGGACGTACGCGGCATCGGCGGCGAGCGCCTGCCGCTGCTGCTCAACACGCCCGAGCGGGCCGGCGCCTCGGAGCCGATCCTGTTCGCCACGCTGGAAGACGAGGGCGGCGCCAAGACCAGCCGGGCGGTGCCGGAGCGCGCCGAAGCGGCGGTTGCCCGGGTGCGCCGCTGGATCGCGCTGCAGGACAAGCCCGCGGCGGACAAGCGCATCGCCATCCTCTACTACAACAACCCCCCGGGCCGCGGCAATATCGGTGCCAGCTACCTGGCCACGCTGCCCTCGCTGGTGCAGGTCATGGCGCGCCTGCGCGAGGCCGGCTACCGCACGGGTACCGCGTTGCCGGACACGGCCGGACTCACCGCGCTGCTGGAACGCAATGGCCGCAATATGGAGGAGTGGTCGCCTGGCGAGCTGGCCGAGATGGTGTCGCGGGGCCGGGTCACACTGCTGCCGGTGGCGCAGTACAAAGGCTGGTTCGACACCTTGCCGGCGGCGTTCCGGCAGTCGGTGCTGGCCACCTGGGGCCCGCCCGAGCGCAGTCCGCTGATGCGGGTGAACGACGGCCACGGCGGGCAGTATTTCGTGATCCCGGGCTTGCGCTTCGGCAACCTGTTCGTCGGCCCGCAGCCGCTGCGATCCACCTTCGCGCACGCCATGGACAGCGCGCACGATACGGTGACCCCGCCGCCGCACTCCTATATCGCCGCCTACCTTTGGTACCGCCACGCTTTCGGCGCGGACGCGATGGTCCACGTGGGCCGCCACGGCACGCTGGAATGGCTGCCGGGCAAGCAAGCGGGGCAGAGCGGCGACGACAGCGCCGAAGTGCTGCTGGGCGACCTGCCCAATGCCTACTACTACATTCAGGACGGCGGCGGCGAGGCCATCCAGGCCAAGCGCCGCAGCGCCGCCGTGCTGGTCAGCCACCTGACGCCGCTGATCGCCCGCGCTGGCTGGCCTGACGCATTGGCCAGGCTGGATGAGGTGATCGAGCAGCAGGAGGCCGCCGCCGACAGCGCCCCGGCGCTGGCCGGGCAGTACCGCCTGCAAGCGCTGGCGCAGATCCGCGCGCTGGGGCTGGACCGGCAGCTGGGGCTGGACCCTGGCGCTCCGTGGGAGCAGGTCGAACCCGTGATCCACCGCTTCCTGCACAAGGTGGAAGCCGAGCCGGTGCCGCTGGGCATTCACACGCTGGGCGAACTGCCGCCGCCGGATAACCAGCGGCAGGCGCTTGCCACCGTGCTCGGGAGCGCCTTCGATGCCGCCGAGACGCACCGCATCGGCCAGGACACGCTGTCGCGCTGGGCTGACGCGCTGGTTCAGGGGCGCGAGCCCGATATCGCAGGCGCGGCCGGTGCGCCATTGCCGCCGCCGCTGGCGGACAAGGTAAAGGCGGCACTGTCCGGCGCGCGCGAATGGCTGGCCAATCTGCGTGCTTCGCCGCGCCGCGAGCTGGACGGGCTGGTGACGGTGCTGTCAGGCCGCTACCTGCCCACCGCGCCGCTGGGCGATCCCGTGCGTACGCCGCAGGGCCTGCCCACCGGGCGCAACCTGCACGCCTTCGACGGCGCGCTGATTCCCACGCCGGCCGCCTGGCAGCTTGGCAAGCAACTGGCCGCGCAGACGCTGGCGCGCTATCGCGAGGAAACCGGCAAGGCGCCCGAGCAGGTGTCCATGGTGCTGTGGTACGGCGAGACCGAGCGCCACCAGGGCGCGATGGAAAGCGAGGCGCTTTACCTGATGGGCGTGGAGCCGGTCTGGAACGCGCGCGGCGTGGTCGAGGACGTGCGGCTGATTCCCGATGCCGAACTGGGCCGGGCGCGGGTCAATGTGCTGTTCACCATCTCCGGCATCTACCGCGACGGCTTCGGCGACAAGGTGGCGCTGCTGGACAAGGCCGCGCGCCTGGCCGCCGCCGCTGGCGACAACGCCATCAGCCGGCATGACCGGGAGGCGCAGGCAACGCTGCTGGCGGCCGGCGTGGAGCCGCAACTGGCCGGGCGCCTGGCCCGCGCCCGCGTGTTTGCCGCCAAGCCCGGCAACTACAGCATCGGCGTGCAGCAGATGGTGGAGCAGAGCAAGGATGCGCCGCAGGCCGGAGAACAGCCGGGGGCGCTGGCGCGGCAATACCTGCGCCATATGAACTTTGCCTTCTCCAGCGAAGGCTGGGGCGAAACCGCGCCGCAGGCGCTGGCCAGCCATCTGACGTCCAACCAGGCCGTGCTGTTCTCGCGCGCCAGCACGCTGTACGGCGCGCTCGACAACGATGACACCTACCAGTACGCCGGCGGCCTCAACATGGCCACGCGGGCGGTCGGCGGGCAGGCACCGCGTTTCTGGCTGCATAACCTGCGCCGCGCCGGCGAGGAGCAGACGGTGGATGCCCGCACCTGGCTGGCCACCGAGCTCAACGCGCGCAACTGGAATCCGCGCTGGATCGAAGGCATGCAGCGCTCGGGGTATGCCGGCGCGCGCGAGATGTTCAAGGAGATCGAGCATCTCTACGGGTTCCAGGCCACCAGCCCGGAGCAGATGAGCGGCAGCTTCTGGCAGAACACCTACGACGTCTACGTGGCCGACAAGCACGGGCTCGGCATGGACCGCTTCTTTGCCCAGAGCAACCCGTACGCCCGCCAGGGCATCCTGGCGCGGCTGCTGGAGGTGGACCGGCAGGGCAGCTATCGCTTCACGCCGCAGGAGCGGGCCGGCATGGCGCGGCGCTATGTGGAATCGGTCAACCGCGACGGGCTGTCCTGCTCGGCCAACAGCTGCGGCAATCCGGTGCTGATGCAATACATTGCCGGGCTGGGGCAGCAGGCAAGGCTGCCCACCGACGCGCTGCGCGCATTCGCCGAGCGCCTGGCGCGCGCCATGCCGGGGCGTGAGCGCCCGGCGCAGGCTGCCCGGGCGGCCAGGGACGGATCGCCCTCCGCGGGGGCCCAGGCCGCGCAGCCGGTGCGCCCGGCTACGCCTCGGCCGCCGGCGGCACCGCGCGCGGAAACCGAACACGTGACTGGCCGGGTGCTTGAAAGCCGCGCGTTCAAGCTGGCGTCGCCCGCCTCCGCGCAGGCCAACGGCATGACGCCGCGCGCAGGGCTGTGGACCGCCGCGCTGATGCTGCTGCTGGTCGGCGCCGGCGCCGGCGCCGAGTGGTGGCGTGGCAGGCGGCGCCGGCCGGCGCAAGGCTGACATGGCACGGGTGGACAGCGCCGCGCGATCTCTTTATGCTGATTTCCTTGCCCGGCGCGGCTGCGGCAGTGCGGATATTTGCCGCATACCGGCCGCGCCATGCATAACGTTTCAGACTGAACGCCGCCGCGCCAGCGCGTATCATGCGCGGCGCGGCGCCCGGAACGCCAACTCCGGCGGCATTCGCTGAACGCCGCTGAACCCCGATATCCGCCCATGCAGACCCGTAAAATCCCCGCCACCATCGTCACCGGTTTCCTCGGCAGCGGCAAGACCACCTTGCTGCGCCATATCCTCGAGCATGCCGGCGGCCGCCGCATCGCGGTGATCGTCAACGAGTTCGGCGAACTGGGCATCGATGGCGAGATCCTCAAGGGCTGCGGCATCGGCTGCGACGAGTCCGGCGAGAGCAACGGCCGGCTCTACGAGCTTGCCAACGGTTGCCTGTGCTGCACCGTGCAGGAGGAATTCTTCCCGGTCATGGAACAATTGCTGGAGCGGCGCGGCGACATCGACCACGTGCTGATCGAGACCTCCGGCCTGGCGCTGCCCAAGCCGCTGGTGCAGGCCTTCAACTGGCCCAGCATCAAGAACGCCTTCACCGTGGACGCGGTGGTCACCGTGGTGGATGGCGCAGCCGCGGCCGCCGGCCAGTTCGCCGCCGATCCGGACGCGGTGGACGCGCAGCGCAAGGCCGATCCCAACCTCGACCACGAATCGCCGCTGCATGAACTGTTCGAAGACCAGCTCGGCGCGGCCGACCTGGTCATCCTCAACAAGACCGACCTGATCGACGCGGCGCAGCGCGCCGGGGTGGAAGCGCTGATCCGCCCGGAGATTCCGGCCGAGGTCAAGATCGTCGGGGCGCAGGGCGGCAAGCTGGATCTCGACCTGTTGCTGGGCCTGAACCGCGCGTCCGAGGACACCATCCACCTGCGCCCCGACCACCACGGCTCGGCGGATGATCCCGACCATGCCGATCACCATCATGACGAGTTCGACTCCGTCGTGGTGACGCTGGGCGAAGTGGACCGCGATCCGCTGATCAATGGCCTGCGGCAGCTGGTGGAAGACCACACCATCTATCGCATCAAGGGTTTCGCCGCGCTGCCGGGCAAGGCCATGCGCCTGGTGCTGCATGGCGTGGGACGGCGTTTCGACAGCTACTTCGACCGCCGCTGGCAGGCGGGCGAAGCGCAGGCCACGCGCATCGTGCTGATCGGGCAGGACCTCGACCAGCCCACGCTACAGGCGGCCCTGCAGGCAGCGCTGGCCGGCGCGGCGCGCGCGGCCTGACGTCCTCGACCCCGCAACCGGCCCAGGCACCCGATGCACCTGCTTTCCACCCGCCCGGGCGGCTTCGTCGACGACAGCGCCGGCGTGGTGCGTATCGAACAAAGCCCGGCGCAGATCGTGGTGCTGAGCGCGGCGGACACTACGCTGTCGCTGCTGGCGGGCGTTTTCCCGCGGCTGGGGGGGGATTTCCCCTCGGTGCGGCTGGCCAACCAGATGTACCTGCGCCAGCCGGCCTCGCTCGACATGTATGTGGACGACGTGCTGCAGCATGCGCGGGTGGTGGTGGTCGATCACCTCGGCGGCGATAGCGACTGGGCCTATGGCCTGGAGCGCCTGACCGAGCTGGCGCGCGCGCGCGGCCAGTTGCTGGTGATGTTCTCGGGCGACCTGGCCGAGGATGCCAACCTGCTCGCGCGTGGCAATGCGCCGCCGGCGCTCTCCAGCAACCTGTGGCGCTACCTGCGCGAGGGCGGCGCCGACAACGCCGAGCAGTTCTTCCGCTGCCTGGCGCACCACGCTTTCGGCTGGGGCCAGCCGGCGCTGCAGCCGCGCGTGCTGCCGCAGGCCGCGCTCTATCACCCGGCCCACGGCGTGGCAACCGCCGCGGACTGGCAGCGCGAATGGCAGCAGGACCGGCGGCAGGACGGCCAGGCCGATGCGCCGGTGGTTGCGCTGGTCTTCTACCGCGCCCATCTGCAGGCCGGCAACACTGCCGTGTTCGATGCGCTGATCGCGGCGCTGCGTGCCGCAGGCCTGAACCCGCTGCCGCTGGCGGTGAACTCGCTCAAGGACACGCTGTGCCGGGAGGTCCTGCAGCATCTGTGCAGCGAGCACCGCGCGGCGCTGGTGCTGAATACCACGGCGTTCGCGGTCGCGTCGCTCGACGCGCCCGCGGCGCTGCAGCTCGCCGGCGACGCGCCGGTGCTGCAGGTGATCCTGAGCGGCGGCAACCGCGAGGACTGGCTGCGTGACAGCCAGGGCCTGGGCCCGCGCGACGTGGCCATGCATATCGCCATGCCCGAGGTGGATGGCCGCATCGTTACGCGCGCCGTCAGCTTCAAGGGCCTGGCCTATCGCTGCCCCCATACCGAGGTCGACGTGGTGTGCTACCAGCCCGACGCGGAGCGCATCGCCTTTGTCGCCGAGCTGAGCCGGCGCTGGTGCCGCCTGCGCGAGATCGGCAATGCCGACAAGCGCGTGGCGCTGGTGCTGGCCAACTATCCGGCCAATGAGGGGCGCATCGGCAACGGCGTGGGCCTGGATACGCCGGCCTCGGTGGTGGGTATTCTCGCCATGCTGCGCGCCGAGGGCTACTTCTGCGAAGGCTTGCCGGCCGACGGCGACGATCTGATGCGTGGCCTGACGCAGGGCGTGACCAACGACCTGGACCAGCTGGATGCCAGGCCGGCGCTCCAGAGCCTGCCGATGGCGGACTACCTGCGCCACCTGGCGAGCCTGCCGCAAGACAACCAGCGCGCCATTGCCGCCCGATGGGGCAGCCCCGAACAGGACCCGATGGTGCGGCAGGGCCGCTTCATGATCGCTGGCGTGCGCAGCGGCCATCTGTTCGTGGGACTGCAGCCTGCCCGCGCCTACGCGCTGCCGGGCGAAGACGGCGCCCGGAGCTATGCCAGCTACCACGATGCCGAGCTGGTGCCGCCGCACGGCTACCTGGCGTTCTACTTCTGGCTGCGCCACGCCTTCGGCGCCGATGCCATCGTCCACGTCGGCAAGCACGGCAACCTGGAATGGCTGCCCGGCAAGAGCGTGGCGCTGGCCGACAGTTGCTGGCCGGACGCCATCCTCGGCCCACTGCCGCATCTCTATCCCTTTATCGTCAACGATCCGGGCGAAGGCGCGCAGGCCAAGCGGCGGGCGCAGGCCGTCATCATCGATCACCTGATGCCGCCGCTGACCCGCGCCGAAAACTATGGCCCGCTGCAGGACCTGGAGCGGCAGGTCGATGAATACTACGAAGCCCTGGCGGTGGACCCGCGCCGCGCGCGGCTGCTGCGCAAGGCCATCCTGAAGCTGATCGTGGACCAGCAGTTGCATCGCGAACTGGGGCTGGACGCCCCGGCCGACAGCGATGGGGAGGACGCGCTGCTCAACCGTACCGACGCTTACCTGTGCGAACTGAAGGAATCGCAGATCCGCGACGGCTTGCACATCTTCGGCGTGTCGCCGGAGGGACGCCAGCGGCGCGACACCCTGCTCGCGCTCGGGCGATTCCCGGTGGGCGACGGCAAGGGCGGGCAGGCCGGCTTGCTGACGGCGCTGGCAGCCGACCTCGATCTGGGCGGTGGCTTCGACCCGCTCGATGCGGATTGGGCCGCGCCCTGGGAAGGTCCGCGTCCGGCCATGCTGCAGGCGCTCGATGCCGGGCCGTGGCGCCATCACGGCGACACGCGCGAGCGGCTCGACATGCTCGCGGCGCGCTTGCTTGGCGATGACGATCCGGCCATGCCGGCGCTGCGCGAGGCGTGGCCGCAGGCCTCGGCCGTGCTGGCCCGCCTGCGCCACGACGTGATGCCGCGCCTGGACGCCTGCGGTCCGCAGGAGATGCTGCAACTCGCGCGCGGCCTGTCCGGCTGCTTCGTTCCGCCCGGCCCCAGCGGCGCGCCCTCGCGCGGCCGGCCCGATGTGCTGCCTACCGGGCGCAATTTCTATTCGGTCGATACGCGCGCGGTGCCGACCCGCACGGCGTGGACGCTGGGCCTCAAGTCGGCCAACCAATTGATCGAGCGCCATTTGCAGGAGCACGGCGAATACCCGCGATCGATCGGCTTGTCGGTGTGGGGCACCGCCACCATGCGCAGCGGCGGCGACGATATCGCGCAAGCCTTCGCCTTGCTGGGCGTGCGGCCCAAGTGGGCGCCCGGCAGCTATCGCGTGACCGATTTCGAGATCCTGCCGATGGCGATTTTCGACCGGCCGCGCGTGGACGTCACCCTGCGGGTGTCGGGCTTCTTCCGCGACGCCTTCGCCAATGTGATGCGCCTGTTCGATGCCGCCGTGCAGGCGGTAGCCGGGCTGGATGAGCCGCCCGAACTCAATCCCGTGCGCGCCCGCGTGGAGAGCGAGCGCGCACGGCTGGAAGCGCAGGGCGTGCCCGCGGGGGAGGCCCGCCGCCGTGCCGGCTGGCGTGTGTTCGGCGCGCGTCCGGGCGGCTACGGCACGGGCCTGCAGGACCTGATCGACGGCCGCGGCTGGCAGGACGATCACGATCTGGCACAGGCCTACCTCCATGCCGGCGGCCATGCCTACGGCCAGGGCACGGATGGCGTCGAGGCGCGCGCCAGCTTTGCCGAGTGCCTGGCCAGCCTGGATGCCGTGGTGCAGAACCAGGACAACCGCGAGCACGACCTGCTCGACGCCAACGATTACTACCAGTTCCAGGGCGGCATGGTGGCCGCCGCGCGCGCGTTCGGCGGCGCGCAGCCAGCGGTCTACCATGGCGACCACAGCAATCCGGCGGCGCCGCGCATCCGCACGCTGCAGGAAGAAATCAGCCGCGTGATCCGCGCGCGGGTGGTCAATCCCAAGTGGATAGCCGGCGTCAAGCGGCATGGCTACAAGGGCGCCTTCGAGATGGCCGCCACCGTGGACTACCTGTTCGGCTTCGATGCCACTACCCGCGTGGTGGCCGATCACCAGTATGCGCTGGTCACCGATGCCTATGTGAACGACGCCGACACCCGCGCCTTCCTGCGCCAGCACAATCCGCGCGCGCTGCATGCCATCTGCGAGCGCCTGCTCGAAGCGGTGCAGCGCGGCTTGTGGCAGGAGCCCGGAGCGCACCGCGCCCAACTCGAACAACACCTGCTCGACAGCGAGCAGGCGCTTGAAGGAACTCCCACATGAACGTGAACGCCAGCGGCCGGCACTTGCGGGTGCCGTTTCCCTTCAGTGCCCTGGTGGGCCAGCAGCGCCTGCAGCAAGCCCTGCTGCTCGCCGCGGTGGACCCCGGCATTGGCGGCGTGCTGGTGAGCGGCCCGCGCGGTACCGCCAAGTCGACCGCCGCGCGCGCGGTGGCCGAACTGCTGCCCGAAGGGCAGTTCGTCACCCTGCCGCTGGGCGCCAGCGAAGAGCAGTTGATCGGCACCCTCGACCTTGGCCACGTGCTGCGGCAGAGCGAGGTACGCTTCGCTCCCGGCCTGCTGGCACGTGCGCACCAGGGGGTGCTCTACGTGGACGAGGTCAACCTGCTGCCGGATCATCTGGTCGACCAGTTGCTCGACGTTGCCGCCAGCGGCGTCAACCTGGTGGAACGCGATGGCGTATCGCACCAGCACGAGGCGCGCTTTGTGCTGGTGGGTACCATGAACCCGGAGGAGGGCGAACTGCGTCCACAGTTGCTGGACCGTTTCGGGCTGGCGCTGACGCTGGAGAATTGCATCGATCCCGCGCAGCGCCAGGCTATCGTCAAGGCGCGGCTGGCGTTCGACACCGATCCCGTAGCGCTGCGCACGCGCTTCGCCACCGAGCAGGAAACGCTGACGCGGCAGGTCAGGCTGGCGCGTGCCGCGCTGCCGTCGCTCTGGTTCAGCGATGCCGTGCATGAGCGGGTCAGCCACCTGTGCCTGGCCGCCGCCGTCGACGGCGTGCGCGCCGACCTTGTGATGCTGCGCGCCGCGCGCGCGCTGGCAGCGCTGCAATGCGATGCGGCGGTAGCGCCCGCGCATGTGGACGCCGTGGCGGAACTGGTACTGCATCACCGCCGCCAGGCGGCACCGGAAGGCGGCGGGCAGGGCGGCACGGGAACCGATGCCGGTGATGCCCGCGCGCCGGGCGAAGCCAGCGATGCCGGGGACGACACGGCGGGCAACGGCGCCTGCGGCGCCACCAATCCCTGGGGCGCGCTCCCGGCCCCGCCCGCGGGCGTTGCATCGGGCCTCGCCACAGTCAAATCCGTAAGGCCGCTGCCCGCAAAAAAAGCCTGAGCCACCGGCAGGCCGCCGCCGAATCCCGGCAAGGCGGCAACCGGTGGCAGGCCCCTCGTCTGGCTTCCCCGCACGGCCGCCCCGCTGGCCCGCGCATCCATTGGCCGCGCACGCTGGCCGCCAAGCGCGGCGAGACGCTGGCGGCCGGCCACCTGCGCATGCGCGCGCAGCAGGCGCATGCCGGCGTATTGCATTGCTTCGTGCTGGATTGTTCGGCATCGATGGTGCACGGCCGCCAGCTGGCGCTGGCCAAGGGCGTGCTGCTGCGCTTGCTGCAGCGCGCCTATCAGGCGCGCGCCGAAGTGTCGCTGGTGTGCTTCGCCGGCGACCGCGCCGAGGTACGCCTGCAGCCGGCGCGAGCCCGCCCGTGGAGCGAAGCCTGGATCCGCCCGATCGCCGGCGGCGGCGGCACGCCGCTGGCGCTCGGCATGGAACGCGCCGGCCAGCTGCTGGCGCAGGCCGCGCGCCACCGCCCGGCGCAGCAGCGCTGGCTGTGGCTGCTCAGCGATGGCCGCAGCAGCGAGCAGCCCCCGCGCCCGCCTTGGGCGGATGTCGTGATGGTGGTGGATTTCGAGCGGCAGGCTGTGGCGCTGGGGCGATGCCGCGGGCTGGCGGCGGGGTGGGAGGGGGAGTATCTGGTGGCGGATGCGTTGATCGGGGGATGATCAAATACTGTATGTATACACAGTGCTGATGTAGGATGTGCTTTCCTCGGCCGGGCCATGAATATGGAAGTCAATCGCGCAACCCGCGGCTCGGACGGCGCCTCGGGCGCTGGCGTCAGGCTTGCCACTCGTATAGTCAGGCTATACACTTCCGGTGACTCAGCAATGATCAAAAGCTTCGCCCATTCTGGCCTGCAGCGATTCTTCGAGACTGGCTCGAAGGCCGGGGTTCAGCCTCAGCATGCCGAAAAACTTCGGATACAGCTTGGTGCGTTAGACCATGCCGTCATGCCGGAAGACATGGGTGTGCCCGGCTGGAGACTGCACCTGCTGAAAGGCAGCATGGCTGGACACTGGTCAATCACCGTCAATGGGAATTGGCGCATTACCTTCCGATTCGAGGATGGCGATGCGCTGGTTGTCGACTATCGTGACTACCACTGACACCGCAACGCAATGATACCTAGGAGACCACCATGACTCGGATGCACAAGCCCCCGCATCCAGGCTCGGTCCTCGCCGAATGGCTGGCAGGCCTGGACGATATGACGATCACGGCTTTTGCCGAACACATCGAAGTCACGCGTGCCACGCTCTCGCGTATCGTGAACGGCCACGCTGCAATCACGCCCGATATTGCCATCCGTCTGGAGGAAGCGCTGGGCGCAAGCCGCGAGATGTGGTGCGGCATGCAGACCGCCTACGATCTCTGGATGGCGGCACGGAAACCCCGGAAGCGTATCAAGCCGGTTGCCCGCCCGATCATGGACGAGGCCGAGCCGTTCTGCGCATAAGGGCCGTACGTGCGTAGGCGATCGGGACTGGATGGGCAGGTAGCGTGATGGTGGTGGATTCCGAGCGTCAGGTTGTGGCGCCGGGGCGATGCCGGGGGCTGGCGGAGGGGGAGTAGCTGGTCGCGGAGCACCTGATCGGTTGCTAACGATACAACCGCCGTATTTGCGGAATGTGTTTATTGAGTATCTTTTTTGGATTGGCATGAACCTTTCGTGCCATCTGCCGCGGATTCTGGTTTTATTGATCTGATAAACTAGACCAGTCTGTAGACCAGGTGGAGTTAGCATGTTTGTCGAAGTCGGTTCTTACGATGCCAAGACCAAGCTCCCCGAATTGCTTCGGAAAGTGGAGCAAGGTGAGCGATTCACAATTACCCAGCGTGGGCGCCCGATTGCTGATCTGGTGCCGAGCGCGGACAACGCACGCCACAGTAGCGAGGAAGCAGTGGCGGCAATGCGCGCGATCAAGCGCGTGACGGGTGTTGCTCCGGATGAGCTTGCACAATGGATTGAGGAAGGTCGCCGATGACATTGGTGCTTGATGCATCTATGGCCCTTGCCTGGCTGTTTCAGCGAGTGGTCCCGGCTCAGATCGATTGTGCCGACAGGGCACTTTCGGCCTTGACCTCGTATGAGGTGCTGGTGCCTGCGCTATGGCATGTGGAAACTGCCAATGCACTGCTGGTAGCGGAGCGGAGAAACGTTGTGACGCAAGCGCAGGTATCCGATTTCGTCGCCAGGCTCGGCCGTCTGCCGATCACGACAGACGCCGCCGCGCCGGGCGAGCGCCGCGAAGTGGTCATGGGTCTGGCTCGCGAGCACAGGCTCACCGCCTATGACGCAACCTATCTGGACCTCGCGTTGCGCAACGGCGCCGTGCTGGCTACCTTCGATGTGGCATTGGCTGATGCCATGCGCAATGCTGGTGGCGTTGTCTTTGAATGATTGGCATGACAATCCGGGCCATGCAGGAGATGAGCGGCCCGGAAGCGGAGCCGCCCATCCGCACCTCGGTCTCATCGTAGCGCCGCACCCGGTACACCACGATCGGGATCAGCCAGCTCAGCAGCCTGGAGGCGTGAACTTCGCGCCTCCCGCATCACGGCTCGATGCCTGCGTCCTGCAACCACGTTGCCATGTCGTTCACGACCTCGGCCATGCGGCTCTGTCCATCGGGTTCGGACAACCGGTGGTCCAGCGCCGGGTAGGTCTTGTAGGTGATGTTGCGTTTGCCCGCCTGATGGAGCCTGGCAACCATGGCCAGGACGGCAGCGGGCGACACCGACTCGTCGGCGCCGGCCTGGATGATCAGCGTCGGCGCTATGCCCGACTGCAGCACGGCCAGTTGATCCGTGTCGAGCGAGTCGCGCCACCAGCGGTAGCCGTGGCCGCTGGCCATTATTTGCGCCTGCGCCTCGGGCGTGGCGGTACGGACATGGTGGGCGAAATCACGCATGCCCTGCTTCGATTCCGCCTTCTCCTGCGCGGGGTTGGGCGCGCTGGCGATGCTGTGCAGCACGTCGTCGAGGAACCACTGGCCACCGCCATTGAAGGCGATGGTTGCGGTGACGCGATCCGATCGCGCCGCCAGCAGGTGCGCGACCACAGCCCCCTCGCTGCCGCCAAGGGCGACCACCTGGCGGTAGGCGTGCTGGCGTAGAACTTCGGCGATGACGGTGTCCAGATCCGCGGCGCGTTGCGCCGGGCTGTCGTGGCGAAGATAGGCAGGTGGGCAATCCGCGCGTTCGGGATCGTCGCTGTAGGGCAAGCTGGCGTCGATGCCGTACTTCTCCACCGTCAGAACATCGGCGGCGGGCATTACCCGCACCAGGTAGCGGTGGATCGCCTCGACCCGGGTTACGCTGTTGCAATCGGAACCCTGGATAACCACCAGCAATTGGTTCGCGTGCCTGGAGACATCTCGCACATCGAGGTAGTAGCGGATCCGCGAGCCGTCCGCGCGGGCCACATCCCGGCCCATCTCTCCCGCACGCGCCCACCCGGGCTGTGCCAGGCACACCAGCAGGCATGCAAGTATCCGCGCTTTGAATTTCAATTGTTCCCCCAAGGCTGGCAGCCGCTTTCGACGTTCGCCAAAGCGCTCACCCCATCCGCACCTCGATCTCATCGTAGCGCCGCACCCGGTACACCACGATCGAGACCAGCCAGCTCAGCACGAACACCCCGATGATCACGTAGCCCAGCATGCCGAAATGCGCGTTGAGCTCGCCGATCACGTCCCACAGCCCGCCTTCCAGGCCGAGCTTGTCGGCGATCAGCCCGAGTGCCTCGATGCCGCCGATCACCACCGCGACGACCACCGAGACCAGCGTGATGGTCATGTTGTAGTAGAGCTTGCGGATGGGCCTGGTGAAGGCCCAGCCGTAGGCGCCCAGCATCAGGATGCCGTCGGTGGTGTCCACCAGCGACATGCCGGCGGTAAAGAGCGCGGGGAACACCATGATGGTCCAGAACGGCACGCCCTTGGCGGCCTCCGCCGCCGACAGGCCGAACAGGGCGACCTCGGTGGCGGTATCGAAGCCGAGCCCGAACAGCAGGCCCATCGGGAACAGGTGCCAGCTGCGGCTGGCGAGCCGGAACAGCGGGCGGAACAGCCGCGACAGCACGCCGCGGTTGTTCAGCAGCAGGTCCAGGTCCTGCTCCTTGAGCGCCTCCCCGCGCCTGACCGCGCGAAACGCGCGCCATACCGAGATCAGGATCAGCAGGTTGAAGAAGGCCAGCAGGAAGAGGAACAGCGCCGACACGCTGGTGCCGATCATGCCGCCCACGGCCTTCATGTCGGCAAAGCGCGTTTGCAGCGCGGCGGCGGCAACGGCAATGCCGACCGACATCAGCGTGACCACGGTGGAGTGGCCAAGCGAGAAGAAGAAGCCGACCGTCACGGGGCGCTTGCCTTCCTGCATCAGCTTGCGCGTGACATTGTCGATGGCGGCGATATGGTCGGCGTCCACCGCGTGGCGCAGCCCGAGCGTGTAGGCCAGCACGGCGGAGGCCAGCAGCATGGGGTGGTCGCGGAACGCCATCAGCGCCCATAGCCACGCGCCGCCGTTGGCGGCAATCAGGAAGACGTACAGCGCAACGGTCTTGCGGCGCACGTCGGCGTCCTGGTCGTTGAAGATGCTGGCGAGGAAACGGAACATGGGGCGTCGGTGGGAAATGCGGGGGTTGGAGTCAATGAGCGGCGGCCGGCTTTCAAGCCCGGCGGCGCCCGCGAAACAATCTGCGCCATCCGATCACCACGCCACTGACGGAGACTACCAGCCCGGCGATCGAAAGCAAGCAGACCACGATGTCCCAGGCGGGGCGATAGCGCAGCAGCCAGCCAAAGTCCCAGCTGTGCGAGGCATTGAACAGCCATCGGTAGGCACGCCGGCTGCTGTCGCTGCGGCCCAGCAGGTTGCCGTTGGCGGGGTCGATATACGCCCACGTCCGGGCCGCATCGTCAAAGCGTACGCGCAGCACTGGCAGCTTGCGCGGCTGGTGGTGGCCGTACCAGTAGGCGTCGTGCTGCGTCAGCCATTCGCTGCCGGCGATCCGCGCGCCCGGGACCAGCCGTGCGGCGGCCTCGGTGAGCGTCTCGGCGGACAGCGCCAGCGGGCGGCCCGTGTCGGCACGATAAGCCCGCGTCGTGACAGTCCCGGCATCGGCCGTTGCCACCAGCCATACCGGCAGTCCGGCTTGCCAGGCCATGCGTATCTCCCGCGGCCCGGTCGCCTGGGCCAGCGCGCGCCGGTCGCCAGGCGGGAAGTGCGGCAGGACCTGCCCCGCATAGCGTTCCAGCGCCGGCTGCGTAAATGCCCGGCCCGGAAACCACTGGTTGGGATTGACCGATAGCCAGCCGCTTGCCAGCCATGCCAGCAGGAACAGCGAACCGGCCAGCCCCGCGATATGGTGCCAGGCCATCCAGCCGCGATAGGGCGAGGTGCCGCCGGCGCTGCCATGCGCGAAGCGGCGGCGCACGCGCAGCCGCAGCCAGCCGATCCAGATGCCGCTGACCGCCACCGCGATGCACACGCCGGACGTCCACAGCACCACCTGGCGCCAAAGCGGCGGATCGGCCCGCACCGGCGTGAAATACAGCCAGTGCGGCACCGCGCCGAGCCAGTTCCAGAAGCGCTCCGCGCGATTGGTGTCGCGCATCACTTCACCGGTGCGCGCGGAGACATACAGCTCGGTGCCGGCGGCGTCGTCCAGCGCGATGCGATGCAGCGGGCGCCAGGCATTGAGCCCGTTGGGCACGGTCCATTGGTCGCGCTCGGCGGTTTCGACCCAGCGCGCGGCGGCCGCGCCGGCGAAGCGCCGGGCGATCTCCTGCGCGGCTGGGGCATCCACGGATTCGATGCGGGCCGCGTCGAGCGCCGAGACCGTATGGGGTTTGCCGTCCCAGTCGATCATGCGATAGGCCGGCCGGCCACCCATCATCTCCAGCCGCAGGCTGCGGGGAAAACGGGCCAGGCCCGCGCCGGCCATCGCGGCATCGGGCGAGACCCGCACCGCGCGCAGGTCCAGCGGCGGCAGTCCGGCAAGGCGCTCGGCGTCGCTTAGCGCGGGAAAGGCCACGTACATCATCACCAGTCCCGAGAGGAACCACATGGCGATCAGCAGGCAGCCGGCGATGCCGGCCCAGCGGTGCACCAGATAGAGCCAGCGGCGCGTGAAGCGCCAGCAGGATTCCCGCCAGGACAGGGACGTGCTCGCCATGGCCTGGCTCAGAAGTAGAAGCTGGCCGACAGCTCAGCCGCGCGCGGACGTCCCAGCAGCCACTGGGCGCCGCTGTTGCCGAAGGATTCGGCGTAGTCGCGGTTGAACAGGTTATAGACCCGCAGCGTCAGCGCCGTCCTGCGCGACACGCGCCATTGCAGCGAGGCATCCACCACCGTGTACGATGGCATGGATGCCGTATTGGCGTTGTTGGAGTAGCGCTTGCCCACGTAGCGCAGGCCGCTGCCAAGCTGCCATTGCGGCGCGAAGGCCCACGTCAGCCACAGGTTGGCCGCCTGCTGCGGTACGTTTGCCGGAATGCTGCCGTTGCGCGAGACCAGCGCGCCGTTCACCTTCTCCGCGAAGTCGTCGAAGCGGGCACGCAGCACCGTCCCGTTGGCGTCCAGGCGCAGGCCGCGCGTCAGCTCGACGCTGACCGACGCTTCCAGTCCGCGCGAGGACTGCTGGCCCGCCTGCACCGACAGCGTTGGATTGCTGGCGTCGGGGGTGAGCAGGTTCTTCTTGACGATCTGGTAGGCGGCAAAGGTCCATTCGCCCCGCTGGTTCCAGAACGATTGCTTGACCCCGGCCTCGATCTGCCGCCCGGTGGCGAGCTTGAAGTCCTTCTGCGCATCGGAGGTGGAGACCAGCGCGTTCAGCGGATCGGTGGCGGTGGCGTACTGCGCGTAGGCCGAGAGTGCCGGCGTGAACGCGTAAACCGTGCCCGCGCGCCAGGTAATGTTGTTGAAGGTGCGGCGCCAGGCGTCGCCGCTCACCAGGTTACCGCGTTCCAGTTCTGCGTGGTCGAGCCGTACGCCGCCGATCACCGACCATTGCCGGGTCAGCTTGAGACGGTCCTCGCCGAACAGCGCGTATTGCGTGGTGTGGGTGCGAAAGCGCGGCGAGGTGGCGATGCCAGGCGGGTTGATGAACTGGCCCGGATCGAACTGCCACGCACCCACGGTGGATGTGCCGCCATAGGGCGAGTTGCTGCTGTTGGTGAAGTGGATGCGGTTGACATCGAATCCCGCCATGGCGGTATTGGCCATGCCGAACAGTTGCCCGTCGATCTTCAGGTCGGCACGGTCGCCCACCTGTTCCTGGTCGTGCAGGATCTCCAGGTAGTCGGTGCGGCGCACCTGGCCGCTCGCCGGCAGGAACGTGTAGGACTCGGCGTTGCGCCAGTGGCGCTGGCTGGTGAGGTAGTAGAACTGGTTGCGCACCGTGACGCGCTCATTGGGCTGCCATTGCGCGGCGAGCCGGGTCCAGCGGTCGCGATAGGTGATCTCGCTGTCGCCTGCGTTGTAGTTCTTCTTGCGCAGCGTGGTGTCCAGGCTGCCGTCGACCAGCGGCGTGCCGAAGTATTGCATCGGGTGCTGGTCGCCGTCGTCATGGGACAGCGTCACATTGAATGCCGGCGACACGTCCAGCCGTACCGCCGCCGACACTGCGGTGGCGCGCGAGTCGCCCCGATCCACCCAGCCGCCGGAGCGGCCGTAGCTGGCATTGAAGCGGTAGGAGAGGTTCTCGTTGACCGCGCCACCGCTGTCGAAGGCGGCGCGCGCGGTGCGCTGGGTGCCGCCGGTGACCTGCAGTTCGTTGGCGACCGGCGCGCGCAGCGGCTTCTTGGGGATGACGTTGACCACGCCGCCGATCGCGCCTTCGCCAACCATGACCGAAGCCGCGCCGCGCAGGACTTCGATGCGGTCCGCCGACCACGTATCGAAGGGAAAGGTGACCGTGCCGGAAGCTACGTAAAGGCGCGTGCCGTCATATAGCTGCATCACCGAACCCTGTCCGGAGAAACCGCGCGCCGTGAGCGCCGTGCCGCCATTGCCCGGGGTACCGTTGGCGGTGATGCCGGTAGCGCGGGAAACGGCCTCGCGCACCGACAGGTCGCCGCGCTCGCGCACGGTCTCGCCGGAGAGCGCTTCCACGCTGGCGGGTGTCTCGAGCGGGGTCAGGCCGAGCCGGCTGCCGGTGCTGGCGGGTTCCGATAGTGCCAGGGTGGGCGGCTGCGCGCTGCTGCTGACCACCACCGGCGGCAGCACCGTGCCGTCTTTGCGGGAAGACCGCGATTGCGGACGTTCGGCGGTTTGCGTGTCGTCCGCGGCCCAGGCCGCGTCCGTGCCGAGCGAGGCAAAGGCCCCGAGCGAGAGCGCAAGCGCGCAGTGATGCGCCAGCTTGCGCGAAGGGCGAGCGTAACGCTGCCTGAATGAACCGGACCCGGCGGTGCGGGCAATGCGAGGGCGCGCGGACATGGGCCTTCCATCGTTGACCGCGGGCGACCCCGCCCGGCGGCAATAAACGAACAAGCCGCGGACGAACGCGCAGGGACGGCCGGCGCAGAGCGGGCCGTCTCACGCCTGGCCGCCCGTCCGCAGCCTCGGTGATCGGTCGAAGGCCGGTATCCGGGCTCGCAGGAGGGGCGCTTTCCGCATGGGCGCGTCCGGGGTGTCGCCTTCCCACGCATGATGCGCAGTGGCTGCCGCCGCCAGCTGGCGCGGCCTGACACCTTTCTACCTGCTGACCGTTGCGGGGGCAGCACAGGATTGACCGCGGCATGGCCGGCGGCGCACCTGTTTCCCGTTTAACCCCCGCCGCGCGACGCATGCGGGGGCACCTTCGAACCATTGGCAGCCCAGTTGCAAGTCAATTGCAAATGCGAAAGGGTTGCGAGGCGGATTGTAGCCG
Source organism: Cupriavidus sp. 96C5-1 (assembly GCF_057798855.1). NCBI lineage: Bacteria > Pseudomonadati > Pseudomonadota > Betaproteobacteria > Burkholderiales > Burkholderiaceae > Cupriavidus > Cupriavidus sp. 96C5-1. The sequence continues at coordinate 47,609 of NZ_JBYOJU010000044.1, forward strand.
TATTCCGGGGTGCTTTGGCATGCATATTTTCCCAGGCATGGTCCGGCCGCGCTCGGCTTTGACGGCGGGAAGGCATGCGCCAGCCGGGAGCCGGGAGGCGAGGTTGATGCATCGCGTGGCCATCTTCGTGTTTCTTGCCTCATCTACGTCGATTTTTGTTTTTTTTATTCTGTCTGGTTTCGTCGGACGTTAAAGAAGGCGGGAGTACCTTCCGTTATCCAGTGATGCCGCATGCCTCCCGCATGGCCGGTACCTGTCCATCAAATAGAACGCCATGAATCGTCTGACCTTGCGAAAGAAGCTGTGGATTCCTCTTGTGCTGGCCTGGCTTGGCCTGCTGCTGCTGACTGTGATGCATGCATTCCAGACCCGCGAACTGCAGATGGCGGACCGCCGCGGGGAGCTGGCGAATATTGTCGATATGTCGCTCTCGCTGGTACGCGACTACGCCGAGCAGGCTCGCCAGGGCAAATTGTCCGAAGCCGACGCCAAGGCCCAGGCCATTGCCCGCATTGCCGCGCAACGCTATGGCAAGGATGGCTATATCACGATCGTCGGCGCGGATTCGGTGCTGGTGATGCATCCCATCAACGCCAAGCTGAATGGCAAGAACATGGCCGACTTCAAGGATGCCAAGGGCAATGCCTTGTATGCCGACATCGCCGCGCGCGGCGCTTCGCCGGAAGGCGCGGGCGCTCTGGACTACTGGTGGCCCAAGCCCGGCAGTGACCAGCCGAGCCCGAAGATCGGCTATGTGGCGCGCTACAAGCCCTGGGGCTGGGACCTCGTCGCGGGCACGTATATGGATGACGTGGAGGCGCAGTTCCGCTCGTCGCTGTATCGCTCGCTCGGGCTGCTGGTGCTGCTCGGCATTGCGATTTCCGTGGTGGCCACGACGCTGATCCGCAGCATCCAGCGCTCGGTCGGCGGCGAACCCGCCACCGCGGCCGCGCTCGCCTTGCGCATGGCCAGTGGCGACCTCACGGCGCGCGTCGCGACCGACCCGGATGACCGCTCCAGCCTGATGTATGCGATCGGGCATATGCGCGACCAGCTCGCGAGCACGGTGGCCGGGATCCAGCGATCGGCGGATTCCATCAGCTCGGCGGCTCAGGAAATCGCAGCGGGCAATACCGACCTGTCGGGCCGTACCGAGCAGCAGGCCGCCTCGCTGCAGCAAACCGCCGCCAGCATGGAGCAGATCACCGCCACGGTGCGCCAGAATGCCGACAATGCCAACGAGGCCAGCCAGTACGTGTCCGATGCCTCGCAGATCGCGCAGCAGGGCGGCAGCGTGGTCAGCCAGGTAGTGGACAAGATGCGCGGCATCACCGCCAGCTCGCGCAAGATCAACGACATCATCGGCGTGATCGACGGCATTGCCTTCCAGACCAATATCCTGGCGCTGAACGCCGCGGTGGAAGCCGCGCGTGCCGGCGAGCAGGGGCGCGGCTTTGCCGTGGTGGCCGGCGAGGTGCGCAACCTGGCGCAGCGCAGCGCGGGCGCGGCCAAGGAGATCAAGACGCTGATCGTCGAATCGGTGGGCCAGGTCGACAGCGGCTCGGCCCTGGTCGAGCAGGCCGGGCAGACCATGGCCGAGATCGTCAACGCGGTCAGTCGCGTGACCGCCATCATGGACGGCATTGCCTCGGCCACTGCCGAGCAGCGCACGGGCATCGAAGAGGTCAATCGCGCGGTGTCGCAGATGGACCAGATGACGCAGCAGAACGCGGCGCTGGTCGAGCAGGCGAGTGCCGCGGCGGCCTCGCTGGAGGACCAGGCGGGCGCGTTGCACCATGCGGTGTCCGCTTTCAGGCTGTCGCCAGCCTGAGCGGCGCCGTCGATGCCCTGTGCGCCGCCTGCGGCGAGGCGGCTGGCATCCCGCCTATAGCAGCGATTTGCCCTGGGCGAGAATCTTGTCGCAGACCTGCTTGGTGACCTGCGCCTTGAGGCCGCCGCCGCTCAGGTCGAGCTGCTGGCCGTCGCTGCTGTGCAGGATGCCCTTGGCGCCATCGCCATAGCCGCTATCCGAAGCGGGCGAGCCGCCGAGCTTGCCCACAAGCTTGTCCTTCAGCGAAGCGGCGCCGCCGCCGCTGAGATAGTTGTTCTTGATGCAGAATTCCAGCACGCCGGCGACGTTGCCGGTGCTGCCCGAAGTCAGCGATTGCAGCGATGGCGTGCCGCCCATTCCTCCCAGGCTGCCGCCAAGGCCACCGAGCCCACCGGACGAGGTGCTCCCGGCGCCCTGCGCCGCGCCGCCCAGCTTGTCCTTGAGCATGTCCCCGAGCTGCGCATGCGCGGCCGCCACCGGCAGCAGCATAGCGATCAGGATCGTCACGGCAGTGGTGCGATAGATGCTGGCGTTCATGCGGCGTTCCTCTTGGGGTGGTGAAAACAGCTTTCACTATAGTGCTTGCCGGCAAGGCGTTCTCGGTGTTCGGCGACCTGATCAACGCGCTGGACTTCAATCTCGCCGCGGGCGGCGCGAAGGGCGAAATGGGCGGCGAGCTCAAGGCGAAGGCCGGCGACAGCGTCACCGTGACCATCCGCTTCAAGAGCCCGGACCGGAACAACTTCGAGTATCCGCTCGACAGCGGCGCCAACGTCAACGTGAGGCCGACGGTCGACCACATCGACCTGATCGCAGGGGACGTCACCGGCCGCGCGCAGCCCGGCACGCCTGCCTACAGCAAGGAGACCAACGACTCCACCAAGGTGATCGCCACCTTCACCAAGGCCGACTGGAAGCAGGACAAGGACGGCTACAACGCCGTGAGCTACACCTTCAAGGCAAGCAGGAGCCAGTATTTCCGCCTGCGTGGCACCAACCTCGGCATGAACGTGCCGGGCGAGACGGCGAATGGCAATCCGCTGCCCGACGCGAAGACGGATATCGTGGAGAACACGGCGCGCTTCAATGCCATCAACGCGCGCAACTACAACGATCTCTGGTTCTATTCGAATCCGGTGTTCGTGACCGTGGCGTCGGGTGCCTGAGGAAACCGGGGCCGCCGCTGGCGGCTCTCCCCGCCATGAGAATCGCAACGGGCCCGCCATCGGCGGAAGCGCTACGCGGCACCGCGTCTTGACGAGCAGGTCGAATCGGCTTTCACTAGCGTTTCGGCCGGGCGCGGCAGCGCGCGGCCGTCAGCGGCGCGGTTTGCCTGGAGGAACGGGCATGCGTGCCTGTGCAGTCTCCTGAAGCCAGAGCGAGGACACGGACCACCATGGCCATCACCACCAGCGTCAGAAAAAAGAAGAAGTATCGCAAGGCAGTGCTGAACCTGCGCGCCGCCATCAAGCGCGGCAACGAGGAAGCCATCCGGATTCGCCGCGAGCAGTTGAAGGCATTGCCCGTGCCGCGGCAGCGCTACGCCCGGGCTGCCACGAGCTGACCGGGCCGCGCCGCGCATGAAGAAAAACTGCGCCGGTGCGTGCTCCGGACCACATTAAACACCCGGGCCGGCGGTCTACACTGAGGATATCCGTCAAAGGATGCGTTGGGAGGAGGCCGCCATGAACAAGCTGAGGTCCAGCCGGTTACTTGAACGCATCTCGCCGCTTGTCCTGGCAGACTTGCGGCGCATGCACGCCGCGGCCGAAACCGAGCGCGGCAGGTTTGCCCATGGAGAGCGTGGCAGAAACCTCGAAAATCGCGAAAGCTGCGTGCATCTCGTTGAATGGGCGCGCTATGACCCCGAGCGCGGGGCCTTTGTGATCGAGTCCCGCATCCTCGTCCCGCGCGCCAAATAGGCGCTAGCCAGCAATATCGGCTTGCGCTGTGTCTTATGAGGCACTATCTTCCACGGGGCGCGGTGGAATGAAGAACATGTCTTTTGCAGCATTTTTCCGATCCATCCCTCGACGCCTCTTCACCGCCTGCCGGCCTTGCCCATGGCCAGACTTGGTATAATCGCCCCCCATCGCAAACACGCCGCCTTGTGCCGCGCGCATGCCGTGCCGAGGCAAGGGCCCGGCAAGGCATTCCGCAGCAGGGCGGTTCACGCGTGACGAGGAGTTACGTGGCCGGAACCGAAATCGCAGTGCAAAACGTCCCCCTGGCGGGCAATGCCGTATCCTCCGGCAGTTCATTCCACGCCGCCCTGAAGATCCTGCCCGCCGCGCAGCGCGAGGCGATGTTCGAGATCTATGGCTTTTGCCGCGCCGTCGACGATATCGCCGATGGCGATGGCCCGCGCGCCGCGCGCCTTGCCGGGCTGGACGCCTGGCGCGCGGATCTTGCCGCATGCTATGCCGGCGCGCCGCCGTCCGCGTTGCGTGGACTGGCCACCCAGATCCAGCGCTTCGGGCTGATTCAGGATGATTTCCTTGCGGTGATCGACGGCATGGCCATGGATGTCCTTGCCGATATCCGCGCGCCGGATGCCGCCACCCTCGATCTCTATTGCGATCGCGTGGCAAGCGCCGTGGGGCGGCTTGCCGTGCGCGTGTTCGGCATGGAACGCGATAGCGGCATCGCGCTGGCCCATCATCTCGGCCGCGCGCTGCAGTTGACCAATATCCTGCGCGATATCGACGAAGATGCGGGACTGGGCCGCGTGTACCTGCCTGCCGAGGCATTGGCGAACGCGGGCGTGCCGATCGGCACGCCGCACGCGATCGTCGGGCATCCCGCCATTGGCCAGACCTGCCTCGAAGTGGCGCGGCAGGCTCAGGCGCACTATGTCGAAGCTTTCGCTATCATGGCGGGTTGCCCGCGCCGTGTGGTGCGCTCGCCGCGCATCATGGGCGAGGTCTACCACGTCGTCCTGCGGCGTTTGCTGGCCCGCGGCTGGGCCAGCCCGCGGGCGCGGGTCCGGGTGCCGCGCCCGCGCCTGCTGTGGATTCTGCTGCGGCACGGCTTCGTCTGAGGCGATCCCGAACGGGTTTGCGGACCTGCGGTATTGCAGTTGTTGCAGTTGTTGCGTTGTTGAAGAGAGGGCATCGAGACCGATGAGCCAAGTTGTACTGTCCCCTAAGCCGCTTGTGGCTGAACAGGGTGCGCCGGAGCACGGCGAGCTGGAAGGCACGCTCAGCCGCGCGCTGGACGCCTTGCTGGCAACCCAGCGGCCCGATGGCCACTGGGTATTCGAGCTGGAGGCGGATGCCACGATCCCGGCCGAATATGTACTGCTGGTCCATTATCTGGGCGAAACCGCGGATAACGTGCTGGAAGCGCGTATCGCGCGCTATCTGCGCCGGATCCAGAACGCCGACGGCGGCTGGCCGCTGTTCCATCAGGGTGGCTCCGACATCAGCGCCAGCGTGAAGGCGTATTTCGCCCTCAAGATGATCGGCGACGACACCGATGCCGAGCATATGCGGCGTGCCCGCGAGTCCATCCACGCGATGGGCGGGGCGGAGGCCAGCAATGTCTTCACCCGCACGCTGCTCGCGCTGTATGGCGTGATGCCGTGGCAGGCGGTGCCGATGATGCCGGTCGAGATCATGCTGCTGCCGCTCTGGTTCCCGTTCCATCTGTCCAAGGTGGCCTACTGGGCCCGCACGGTGATCGTGCCGCTGCTGGTGCTCAACAGCCTGCGCCCCCAGGCAAGGAATCCGCGCGGCGTCGGCATCGACGAATTGTTTGTCCGTCCGTGCCAGGCAGCCCGCCTGGCGCCGCGGGCACCGCATCAGAATCGCGTCTGGTTCGGCGTGTTCCGCGTGCTCGACGCCGGGCTGCGCGTGGCGGAGCCGCTGTTCCCCCGTGGCCTGCGCCAGCGCGCCGTCGCCCGTGCGGAACAGTTCGTGCGCGAACGGCTGAACGGCGAGGATGGCCTGGGCGCCATCTTCCCGGCCATGGCGAATGCCGTGATGATGTTCGATGTGCTGGGCGTACCGCGCACCGATGCCGACGTGGCGGTGGCGCGTGCATCCATTGAGAAGCTGCTGGTGGTGCACGGCGACGAAGCCTATTGCCAGCCGTGCCTGTCGCCGGTGTGGGACACCTCGCTCGCCAGCCATGCCCTGCTTGAAGTCGGAGGCGCGCGCGCCGAGGCGGCTGCCGAGCGCGGCCTGCAATGGCTGCGTCCCTTGCAGGTGCTGGACGTGCGCGGCGACTGGGTGGTGCGTCGTCCTGACGTGCGCCCCGGCGGCTGGGCGTTCCAGTACGCCAATCCGCACTACCCGGATGTCGACGATACTGCCGTGGTCGCCATGGCAATGGACCGCGCGGCGCGCGCCGGCGCTGCGGCGCCGGCGGTCGCGCCGGCCAGCTATCGCGAGCGCTATGCCGAAGCCGTATCGCGCGCGCGCGAGTGGATTGCCGGCATGCAGAGCGGCAACGGCGGCTGGGGTGCGTTCGAGCCCGAGAATACGCACGAATACCTGAACAACATTCCCTTCTCCGACCACGGCGCGCTGCTCGACCCGCCCACCGCCGATGTCTCGGCGCGCTGCCTGTCGATGCTGGCGCAACTGGGCGAATCCGCTGCCAGCAGCGGCGCGTTCAAGCGCGCGCTGCGTTACCTGCTCGACGAGCAGATGGCCGATGGCAGCTGGTACGGCCGCTGGGGCACGAACTACATCTATGGCACCTGGAGTGCGCTGTGCGCGCTGAACGCCGCCGGCCTGGCTCCCGAGGCGCCGGAAATGCGCCGCGCCGCCGACTGGCTGGTCTCGATCCAGAACGCCGACGGCGGCTGGGGCGAGGATGGCAGCAGCTACCGCCTCGACTACCAGGGCTACGAGCCCGCGCCAAGCGTGCCGTCGCAAACCGCCTGGGCCGTGTTGGGCCTGATGGCGGCCGGCGAGGTCGATCATCCCGCGGTGGCCCGGGGGATCGAATACCTGGTGCGCACGCAGCAGGCCGACGGCCTGTGGAAAGAGGCCCGCTTCACCGCCGTGGGCTTCCCGCGCGTGTTCTACCTGCGTTACCACGGCTACGCCCGCTTCTTCCCGCTCTGGGCGGTGGCCCGCTACCGCAACCTGCGGCGCGACGGTACACGGGCCGTGGCGTGGGGGATGTGACCGCAGCGGGTCCCGGCGGGTCGGCGCGCTTGCCGCAAGGGCGCGGCGCCGCGCCGGCGCTGGTGGTGACGGGCATGGGATTCGAGGCCCGCATCGCCGCCGGCGCGGGCGTGGAAACGCTCCATGGACACCGTGCCGAAGCACTGGCGCAAGCCCTGCGGCAGCGCCTGGCGCGCCCTTGTGCCGGCGTGGTCAGCTTTGGCGTGGCTGGCGGGCTGGATCCCGCGTTGTCGCCCGGCAGGGTGATCGTTGCCACCGGGGTTTGCGATGGCGGCATTCGCTTGCCTGTCGATGCGAACTGGTCACAGGCACTTTGCCTCGCCTTGCCTGAAGCCCTGTCCGGCGTTCTTGCCGGTACTGACGGGGCCGTGACTTCCATTGCCGGCAAGGCTGCGCTGCATGCAGCCAGTGGCGCGCTGGCGGTCGATATGGAGTCACATATCGCGGCGCGGGTGGCTCAGGAGCATGGCTTGCCCTTTGCGGCATGCCGTGTGGTGATCGACCCGGCTGGACGGCAGGTGCCGCCAGCGGCCGTGGCTGCCATGGGGGCTGACGGCAGCACCGATATGTGGGCGTTGCTGAAGGGCTTGCTGGCCGGACCCTGGCAGGTGCCGGATCTGATCCGGCTGGGGCGGGATGCGCGGGTGGCGAGGACCGCTTTGGAGCGTGTCAGAGGCAAGCTTGGGGTGGGGTTCGGGCTGCCTTGATCGGCATTCAACCTTTCGGCTTGCCTCGGGCGGGAGCGCCGGAATGCCTACGCCGGTAGCCCGGAAGCCGGAATCAAGCTCTCCAGCCCTGCTTCACGTCCCTGGGCAGGGAGCGTGAAGCCAGGCAAAGCAGGGTAAAGCCGGGTTCAGGGCTTCTTCTCTTCCCCCTCGGTGCCCTTGCTTCCCTCGGTTCCCTTGTTTCCCCCACCGGCAGGCGCTTCTTCCGTATCGCCATAATCCGGCAGCTTCCCCTGGCCGCCTTCAATCAGATAGCGCCTGCGCTGCAGGTAGCCATCCCGCACAAAGCTGTACTTGTCCAGCGCCGCCAGCGCCAGCAGATCGGTGGCGCCAAGCGCGTTGGTCCGCGCATCGAGGAAGGCCAGGCCATACAGGCCATAGCGCAGGTTGCTGTTGACGTAGGTGGTGGGGGAGAACTGGAAATTCACATAAAGCCCCAGGCCGTCGCGGATGGAGCTGGGGCCAAATAGCGGCAAGACCAGGTAGGGGCCGGAGGGCACGCCCCACACGCCGAGCGTCAGGCCGAAGTCCTGGGAGTGCTTGCTCAGCCCGGCCGGCGTGGCGATGTCGATCAGGCCGCCGATGCCGAGCACCGAATTGACCGCCACCCGCATAAAGCTTTCCGCTGCGTCCACGCCCTTGCCTTGCAGCAGGTTGTTGACCATATTGCCGACGTCGCCGAGGTTCGAATAGAAATTGGTGACAGCGGTGCGCACCGGCTGCGGCGTGACGGCGCGATAGCCTTTGGCCAGCGGGATTGCTACATACTCGTCGGCCTTGTCGTTGACCTTGAAGACAACGCGGTTCAGCGGCTCCAGGGGGTCGTCCGGGCTGGCCTGCGGGCCAGTGGCGCAAGCCGTGGCCAGCAGGGAGAGCGACAGCGCTGGCAGTAAGCGGGAGGGGCGGGGGTCGAGGCGGTTCGTCATGGGGGGAGAGGCGTCAGTGAACTCGTCCTGTCGCGGGTACCGACCGCGCGCGCGGCCGTCCCATCAGGATCGGCTGGAAGAATACGGCACCGACCAGCGTGCATGCCAGTGCCAGTGCCAGCAGCTTGCCCATGCTGGCCGTGCCCGGATGCTGGGACAGCCACAGGCTGCCGAAGGCGGTGGCGGTGGTGGCTGCGCTGTAGAGCACGGCGTGGGTGAGCGGGGATTGCAGCAGGTGCGTCTTGCCCTCGCGCCAGGCAAGGACATAGTAGATCTTGAAGGCTACGCCGATGCCGAACAGCAGGGGCAGGGCGATCACATTGGCAAAATTCAGCGGGATGCCGAACACCACGCACAGCTCCAGCGTGACCAGTGCGGATACCAGCAGCGGTACCAGCGTGCGCAGCACGTCGCCCACGCGGCGCAGCGTGACCCAGAGCAACACGGTGATCGACAGCACGGCCCAGACGCCTGCCTGGGCAAAGGCCGTCATGATGGTGTCGGCGGAGCCCCGGATCGAGATCGGGCCGCCCACCGCGTCCGGCTCGACGCGCTGCACGGCATCGATGAAGCGCGTGAGCGCGGCGTCGCGCGCATCGCTGTCGCGGCTGGAGGACTCTCCCGGCCTGGCCGCGGCGGGGAGTTTCGGGCTCACGCTGACCAGGGCCTTGCCGTCCGGCGCGACCCAGTCGCGTACCAGCACCGGCGGCAGCGTCTCGCGGGTGATCGGCTGCGGTGACAGCGCACGTTGCAGGCGTGCCAGCGCAAGACGCAGCGGTAGCGCGATGGCTTGCTCCGCGCGGTCGCGGGTGGCGGCATCGGCGGCCGCAAGCTTGCGCAGGGCGGTGGCCAGGTGGGCGGCTTCGGCGGCACCCGGGCCGGGATGCTCGTCGGCGGCGAGGGCGAGCTGGCGTGCCGCGTTCTTGAGCGAATTGACGCGCCGCTCGTCGTTGGCTGGCGTGGCCACGGTTTGCGTCAGCACCGGCATGAGGCTGGCCGAGGCGTCTGCGATCAAGGCGAGCCGGGCCGGCTGGTCGTCGGGCATGAAGGTTTGCAGCGTGACGGCGCGCTCGACTTCGGGCAGCGCCGCCAGGCGGGCGGCGATAGCCGTGGCGGCCGTCAATGAAGGCGCCAGCACACTGACGTTGTCGGTGCCGGCCTCAGGCGCATCCTTGAGCGAGAGCAGGGTGGCCATCGATTCGGAGTGCGGATCCTTGAGATGGAGCGGGTCGAAATCGAAGCGCAGGTACGCGAGCAAGGGGGACCCGGCCAGGATCAGGCCGCAGGTGGCCAGCAGCACCTGTTTGCGGTAGCGCTCGAAGAATATGTCGGCAGGCGCCAGCCACTTGAAGCCCGGCACCTCGACCCGTCCCGCCTCGTCCTTGGGGCGCATTACGGTGATCAGCGCCGGCAGCAGCGTGATGGTGGTGGTGAACGCCACCAGCATGCCCACGCCGGCGATCTGCCCCAGTTCGGCCACGCCGCGGTAGTCGGTGGGCAGAAAGCAGAAGAACGCCGCCGCGGTGGCAGCCGCGGCCAGCGCCAGCGGCACGCCCACCGCTTTCGCGGCGCTGGCGAGCGCAGCAGGGATCTCCGGGTGCTTGTGGCGCTCGGCGCGGTAGCGCACGCCGAACTGGATGCCGAAGTCGACCCCCAGGCCCACGAACAGCACGGCGAAGGCGACCGAGATCATATTGAGCGCGCCGACCATGGCCAGGCCCAGCGCGGCGGTGATGGCCAGCCCCACCAGGAGGGCGGCCAGCACGGCCAGGATCAGCCGCTTGGAGCGCAGCGCCAGCCACAGGATCAGGATCACCACCACCAGCGTCAGCACGCCATTGAAGGCAGCCCCTTCCTTGACCGACGCAAATTCATCGTCCGCCAATGCCTGGGCGCCGGTCAGGCGCACCTGGGCACCGTAGCGCTGGGCAAGGCCGAGCCTGGTTGCCGTGGCCCGGATGGCATCGGCCGAGTTCGCTCCCGCCTGGAGGTCGGCGTAGTCAAGCACCGGGCTCACCGCGACGAAAGCGCTGGCGAGGCCGCCGGGGCCCGGCTGCTGGCTGCTGTCGATCAGGCCGGCCCAGGACAGCGCGGCCGGCTTGCCGGCCAGCACCTGGTCGACGGCGTGGGCGCTGCTGCCGAGCAGCCGGGCCATGTCGCCCAGCTTCACCTGTCCCAGCTGCAGTGGCAGCGACAGGGTGGTGGCCAGCGTATCGGACAGGCCGCGCAGGGTGGGATCGTGCGCCAGGGCATTGAGCAGGGGCCGCGCCTGCGTCAGTTGCGAGGTGACATCCCGCAGTTTGGCGGTATCGACGAAGAGCAGGCCGTTGCGTTCGAAGAACTCGCCGCCGCCGGGCTGGCTGACGCCGCGAAAGCGTGTACCCTGGTGGCTCAGCGCATCCGCCAGTTCATTGGCGGCGGCTTCCGCCAATTCCCCGGCCGGCGCCTGCACCACGGCCAGGATCATCTGGTCGCGCTGGGGAAACGCCGCGCTGACGGCCGCATCGCGGCGCGCCCAGGGCTGGTCCGACTGGAGCAGGCGGCTGATATCGGTGTTGATGGCGAAATGACCCACCGCATAGACGCCGCTGACGACGGTCAGCAACAGCGCCAGGGTGATCACGGACCAGGCGCGGCGGCTGGAAAATTGGACGATGCGGATGACCAACGACGTCAGCATGGGCGATATGGGGACCTATGTGGTGCGCAATCAGGGGCGCGGTAGAGGGCACAAAGCAGGCCGCGGGGCAGCGCGCAAAGCGGCAGCCGCGAGTATAACGGGACGGCGCGGGATGGCGTTGCGGCGCCGGGCCGCGCCGTCATGTGATGCCAAGGGCCTGGAGGGCGCGGCGAGCGCCCGCGCGGGTACGCTATACTGCCTCGTTGCGTGTTGTCGGGCCGGGCCGCAGCCCCGCCCGCCCGTAGCGCGCCGCGCACTTTGATTGGTTTCCTTGGCAAGTCTGCCGGGCATTCCCGGCGGCGAACCGACTGGCATTTTCAGGTCCAAATTCGCATGAAGACACACGGTATTGCTTTCCAGGCCCTGGTCCCGCTCGCGGCGGTGGCGATGATTTCCGCCGCGCAGGCGCAAACGGTGGACAGGTCCTCGCCTGACCGCATGGTGCGGGCCGCCGTCGAAGGCGTGATCGGCACCATCAAATCCAACCCCGAAACGCGCAACGGCGACCTGGGCAAGATCACGGCGGTGGTGGAGCGCCAGTTTCTGCCCTACACCGATTTCGAGCGCACCACCCGCCTGGCGGTCGGCAGCGCGTGGCGCAACGCCACGCCCGAGCAGCAAAAGCAGCTCTACGAGCAGTTCCAGGCCTTGCTGGTGCGCAGCTACGCGGTCTCGCTGTCGCAACTGCGCGAGCAGAACGTGAAGTTCAGCTACAAGCCCACGCTGGCCGCCGGCGGCGCTACCGATGTCGTGGTCGAAACGCGCGTGCTCAACAACGGCGACGAGATGCAGATCGACTACCGCCTGCAGCGCAGCGGCAACGGCTGGAAGATCTACGATATCAATATGATGGGCGCGTGGCTGATCGAAGTGTACCGCCGCCAGTTCTCCGATATCGTCGCGCGCGGCGGCATCGATGGCTTGCTGAAGTACCTGGTCAACCACAACGCGCGCCAGACCGCCGACGCCTGAGCGCCAGGCGGCGCTCAAGGCGCGCGTCCAGGGGCCGCCGCCTTGCCCGCCGCAGCGCTGGCGCCCCGGCGCCAGCGCCCCAGTTCCAGCCATTGCCACGATAGCAGCGCGGGCACGCCGAACAGGACCTCGCGCACGCGCTTGACCAGCGCCAGCGACAGCGACACCTGCGGATCGACGCCGAGCAGGTGGCCCAGCAGCATCACCACCGCTTCCTGCACACCCAGCCCGGCCGGTACGAAGAACGCTACATGGCGTACCGCCTGGGTCAGCGACTCGATGGCGAGCGCCTGCCAGAACGGCACCGGGTGGCCCAACACCATCAGTGCGAACCAGATCTCCAGCGCGCCCACCACCAGGCCGGCCAATTGCCAGCACAGCGCCGCCAGCAGCGCGCCGTGGCGCGCGTTGAGCGCGCGGATCTGCGCATCCAGGCGCGCGCCATCGATCAGCGCCACCAGCCTGTGATCGCCGCCGAACAGGCGCCGGGCGGCGCCTTCGAGCCGCTCGAATATGGCGCTGTGGCGCAAGGAGAGCGCAAACAGCACCGGCACCGGCAACGACAGCAGCAGCCCGACCAGGATGACCCAGGCCTGGCTGCTGCCATGCATGGCCAGCATCAGCAGCACCACGCCGATTGCCGAGAATACATACTGCGCGAACAGCGTCACCATCACCTCGACCACCACGCTGGCAGTGACTGCCGTGGTGTCGGCGACACGCAGGCGGGCCAGGCGGATGCCGACCAGTTCGCCGCCTATGCTGACGGTCGGCAGCAGGCGGTTGACCGCCTCGCGGACAGTGGCGACCCACCACAGGAAACCAAGCCCTGCCTTCTGCCCGGGGTCGGCGGATGCTTTCAGCAGTACGCGCCAGCCCTGTGCATCAAGCAGCAGCGGCAGGGCGTGGAAGGGCACCAGGAGCAGCAAGGGCCAGCCGGCCTGCGTCACGATGCGGGCGACGTCGCCCACACCCTCGTGGATCACCAGCGCGGTCAGGGCCAGCATGCCGAGCAGGCCGGTCAGGTAAATCAGGCGTTTCATGCAGAGGCCAGCGCGCCGGGCGCGCCGAAGATATCGGTAAAGCCGCCGTGCCGCACCGCGGCCCGGTCCAGTGCCTCGCGCACGCGGGGCGACAGCAGCGCCGCCAGTTCATCGGCGTGGCGGTAGCCGAGCATGGTGGGCGCCACCGCAGCGCCGGATACCACGCCGGGATGCAGGTAGATTTCCCCCACGCCCGGAGGCAGCCTGGCCAGCGCGGCCAGCAAGACGGCCTCGTCCATGCCGCCACTGTTCTCGATGCCGACCACGTAATCGTTGTGGGCGATGCCGGCCCTGTCCAGCCGGCGCCGCAGCAATGCCAGCCAGGGCCGCAGCAGCAGCGGCGCGGTGGTCTCGCGCGGCAGGCGCATGGCGCGCAGGCCGAATTCGCGGCCGATACGCAGGATAAGCGACAGCACGGTGGGGTGCAGGTGGAAATGCTTGTGCGTGTTGACGTGGTCCAGCATCAGCCCGGTTGCGGCAAAAGCCTCGAACTGGGCGCGGATCTCAGCGGCCAGCTGGCGCCGGACATGGGGCAGGAAAAAGAAACGGCAGCCGTCGCGCGCCATCGCCGAACCGAAGCGGCCCTGCGCATCCACCAGGGCGGGAATGGACGATGGCGGCAGTACCGCCGGGCCGTCGGCCAGCACCACATGCAGGCCCACGCGCAAGCCGGGCAGGCGCCGGGCGCGCGCCACCGCGTCGTCGGCGGCGCTCGCCCCCACCATCAGGCTGGCGGCGCCGAGGATGCCGTCGCGGTGAGCCAGCTCCACGGCCTCGTTGACGCCGGGATGCAGGCCGAAATCGTCGGCCGTGATGATGAGGGCACGCCGCGATGCCGCTGGAGGATGGAGCGCCAGGATCAGGCCTCGTGCGAACGCAGGAAGCGGAAGAACTCCACGCCTTCGCGCAGGCGCCGCTTCATCATGTCCCAGCTGCCCAGCATCTCGCGCACGATCTCCCAGATCTTGCTCGGGCGGAAGTAGAAGCGCTTGTAGAACGTTTCCACGCCGTGGTAGATCTCCTCCTTGGACAGGTGCGGATAGCTGATCGCCGCCAGCTGCACGCCCTTGTCGTTGACCAGGTTGATCACCTTGTTGTCTTCGAGCCAGCCGTTCTCGACCGCCTGCCGGTACAGCGTGGTGCCGGGATAGGGCGCCGCCAGCGAGACCTGGATGGTGTGCGGGTTGATGTCCTTGGCGTAGGCGATGGTCTTCTCGATGGTCTCGCGCGTTTCGCCCGGCAGGCCAAGGATGAAGGTGCCGTGGATGATGATGCCGAGCTTGCGGCAGTCTTCGGTGAAACGGCGCGCGATATCGGTGCGCAGGCCCTTCTTGATGTTCAGCAGGATCTGGTCGTCGCCGGACTCGTAGCCCACCAGCAGCAGGCGCAGGCCGTTCTCCTTCATGATCTTGAGCGTGCTGTAGGGCACGTTGGCCTTGGCATTGCAGGACCAGGTGACGCCCAGCTTGCCCAGGCCGCGCGCGATCTCTTCCACGCGGGGCTTGAAGTCCGTGAAGGTATCGTCGTCGAACATGATCTCCTTCACCTCGGGCATGTTCTCCTTGATCCATTTGACCTCGGCGATCACGCTTTCCGGCGAGCGCGTGCGGTAGCGGTGCCCGCCCACCGTCTGCGGCCACAGGCAGAAGGTGCACTTGGAGCGGCAGCCCCGGCCGGTGTAGATCGACACATAGGGGTGCTTCAGGTAGCCGATGAAGTAGTTGTCGATCTTCAGGTCGCGCTTGTAGATGGGCGCCACGAAGGGCAGCTCGTCCATGTTTTCGATCATCGGGCGCGGGCCGTTGTGCTCCAGCGAGCCGTCGGGGAGCTTATAGCTCAGGCCGGGAATATCCTTGAGTGGCTTGCCGGCCGCCACGTCCTGGCAGGTGTAGTCGAACTCCTCGCGGCACACGAAATCGATGGCCGGGCTGGCGCCGAGCGTGCCGCTGGGGTCGACCGCCGGCTTGGCGCCGACCATGCCGATCAGCACGCCGGGCTTGCGGGCTTTCAGCTCTTCCGCGAACTTGGCGTCGGTGGGGAAGGACGGCGTGCTGGTGTGGATGATGACCAGGTCGTAGCCGACGGCGATGTCCAGGGTTTCCTGCACACCCAGATCGTCAGCGGGTGCATCCAGCACGCGGCTGTCCGGCACCAGCGCGGCGGGCTGGGCCAGCCAGGTGGGATACCAGAACGACTTGATCTCGCGCTTGGCCTGGTAGCGCGAACCCGCGCCACCGTCGAAGCCGTCAAAGGAAGGAACCTGGAGGAAGAGGGTTTTCATAGCGGCCTCTGGATAGTCATGCCATTTCATTTGTTGAAATGGACGTCTGGCGATCTGATTCGCCGTCGTCCGTTTTTTTTGCTGTCAAGGGAAGAGCGTGAGGCGCCATGCCGGCGTTGCCCGCGCCGGCGGGCGCAGGGGCATGCTGGTGCGTGCGCGAGCCGGCCGGCCTTGCACGCTCGGGCCGTTCGCTGACAGGCAATACCTGGCCGCGCCAGCTCACGTACGAGCCGGACAGGGCGGCAGCCCATTCGGCCAGCAGCAGCGTGTCGCGCAGCGGCGCCAGCAGCATTGCGCCGACGCTGCGCGCCAGCAGGCTGCGTGCCAGCAGGCCCGCCAGTGCCGCGCCAAGTACGACCGGCGTCGGCGCCAGCCAGCTGGCGAGCGCCAGCATTGGCCAGGTAAAGGTGATAAAGATAAAGGCGAAGCCGAGCGGGTCGAGCGAGCGGATGGTGCGCATCCAGCGCAGTTCGTGCGACCAGAGTGCGCCAAGGTGTGATTCGGTCACATCGGTGCTCACCACGACATCCGAGAGCACGGTCGCCAGGCCCTTGCGCCGGGTCAGTTCGCCGAGCCAGAAATCGTCGGCAAGCCGGTTCGAGAGCACATCGAAACTCCCGATTGCGTCCAGGGCTTCGCGCCGCAGCGCGAGGGTGGCGCCGAAGGCAAAGCGGCGGGAGCCGCCGGCGTGGGCAATGCGCACCGAAGGGACGAACCAGGCATCGATAAACTGCACGCCCAGCCGGGACCAGAGGCCGCCACCCACCCGCCGGCCGCGGTACAGGCAAGTGACCACGCCGACGCCCGCATCCGCCAGGGGCGCGGTAACGCGGGCAAGATAGTCCGGCGCCACCGCAATATCGCTGTCGGCCACGACCAGCCATGGGTGGCGCGCCAGCGGCAGCAGGTTGATCAGGTTGCTCACCTTGAGGTTGCTGCCGTGCACGCACGGATCCACCGCCAGGGCGATGTCGCAGTCAGGGAAATCGGCGCGAAGGCGTTCGACCACCGCGATGGCGGGATCGTCGGCGGCACGTACGCCGAATACCAGCTGGTAGGCGGGATGCTGCTGCCGGCACAGGCTGGCCAGGTTTTCGTAGAGGCGGGGTTCGCCGCCGCAGAGCGGCTTTAGTACGCTTACCGGCCGCTGGCACGGGTCGCCCGGCGCCACGTTGCCGGCCGGGTGCGCCGCCAGCGTGCGCCGGCTCAGCCAGGCGGCGGCCACGGCGTAGCCCGCCGACAGGCACGCCAGCGAAGTTGCCGCAAGCGTGCTCCAGTCCATGTCGGTCTGCCTTGAACGGTTCAGTGCTTGGCGCCGGCGGCTTGCCGTGCTGCCGAGGCCGGATCGTTGGCTGCCTGCTTGGACGACTTGGCACGGCCGATTTCCTCGAGCTTGATCTCGACGTGCTTGGAGAACACGTAATCGGCGGGGCGCTGCTTGCTCAGGTCGATATCCGGTGCCATTTCGCCCTTGGTGCGCACGCCGCGCAGGCTCACGCCCAGCGCCTTGAGCGGATGGGCGATGGTGTCGGCCACCGCGGTGGCCTCAAAGCCGCTATGGACCATGCAGTCGGCGCATTTCTCGTAGTTGCCGACGCCGTAGGCATCCCAGTCGGTGCCTTCCATCAGTTCCTTGAAGGTGCTGACATAGCCTTCGCCGACCAGGTAGCACGGACGCTGCCAGCCGAACACGGTACGTGCCGGGTTGCCCCAGGGGGTGCATTTGTAGGTCTGGTTGCCGGCCAGGAAATCCAGGAACAGGGTCGACTGGCTGAAGGCCCAGTTCTTGCCATTGCGGCCGCGTTCCAGAATGTCGCGGAACAGCTTGCGGGTCTTGCCGCGATTCAGGAAGTGCTGCTGGTCGGGGGCGCGCTCGTAGGCGTAGCCCGGCGAGACGGTGATGCCGTCCACGCCCATGCCCTTCACGGAGTCGAAGAAACGGGCCACGCGTTCGGGCTCGGCATCGTTGAACAGCGTGCAATTGATATTGACGCGGAAGCCACGCTTCTTGGCCGCGCGGATCGCCTCGACGCAACGGTCGTACACGCCTTCCTGGCTCACCGAGCGGTCATGCATCTCGCGGTCGCCGTCCAGGTGCACCGACCAGACGAAGTAGGGGCTGGGCTCGTACTGGTCCAGTTTCTTTTCCATCAGCAGCGCGTTGGTGCACAGGTACACGAACTTGCGGCGTGCAATGATGCCCTTGACGATGGTGGGCATGTCCTTGTGCAGCAGCGGCTCGCCGCCGGCGATGGAAACCACCGGCGCGCCGCATTCATCGACCGCGCCCAGGCATTCCTCGACCGAGAGGCGCTGGTTCAGGATGGGGTCCGGGTAGTCGATCTTGCCGCAGCCGTTGCAGGCCAGGTTGCAGCGGAACAGCGGTTCGAGCATCAGCGCCAGCGGGTAGCGCTTGTTGCCCGACATATGCTGCTTGACTACGTAGGCGCCCACGCGGGCGACCTGCAGAAAGGGAATGGCCAAAATGTACTTCCTCGTTATGGGGCGGCCGGGCGTCAGCCAGCGGCGGTTTGCGGGTCCGGTTGCGGCACGGCCTCGACTTCGGCCGTCCCGGCTGCCTGTTTGCGCGGCAACGGATCGGCCAGCTCGGCCGGCAGGCGGAATTCGGCGTGCTCCTCGCGGCCTTCCATGGTGGAAACCTCCACCGGGCCGAGACGGCGCAGCGTGGCGATCACGTCCTTGACCATCTCCTCGGGCGCGGAAGCGCCGGCTGTGATTCCCACCACGTCGACGCCGCGCACCCACTCGGGGTTCAGCTCGCTGCCGTCCGCGATCAGGTAACTGGGCACACCGCTCTCCGTGCCGATCTCGCGCAGCCGGTTGGAGTTGGAACTATTGGTGGCGCCGATCACAAGGATCACTTCCACCCGCTTGGACAGTTCACGCACAGCGCTCTGCCGGTTTTGCGTGGCATAGCAGATATCCCGCGTGTCCGGTCCCACCAGGTTGGCGAAGCGCCGGCTCAGGGCCGCAATTATATTACGGGTATCGTCCACGCTCAGCGTGGTCTGCGTGACATAGGCCACGGGGGTGTCATCGGGCAGGTCGAGCTGGGCGACCTCGGCCTCGCTTTGCACCAGGATCACCTTGCCGGGAATCTGTCCCATGGTCCCTTCGACCTCCGGATGGCCCGCATGGCCGATCAGGATGACGGTGCGCCCGCTGGCGGCATATTGCCTGCCCTGGGTATGGACCTTGATGACGAGCGGGCAGGTCGCGTCGATCGGGTGCAGCTGGCGGGTGCGAGCGTCGCTCTCAACGTCCTTGGACACGCCATGGGCGCTGAAGATGGTGACAGCGCCGGTCGGCACTTCGTCCAGTTCTTCGACGAAGCGCGCACCTTTGACCCGCAACCCTTCTACCACGTGCTTGTTGTGCACGATTTCATGTCGCACGAACACCGGGGCACCGTGCTTGAGCAGGGCGCGGTCGACAATTTCGATCGCACGCACCACACCGGCACAGAAACCACGGGGTTGAGCAAGAATCACCTGCATAAAGATAGGCCCCCCGAGCCAGTCAACGGGTTCAGCATTTACAGCACTTACAGCATTTAGTTGATATTCAGGAATCACTTTCCCGTCATACGGTGGTTACTATATACCCGTGCCGCAACCTTTGTCTGGCACCTGGCAATCGCCAGCAACACTTTGAGGGTTATTTCGGTGGGCAACATGACTTCAGGCGACTCTGTACTAGTAACGGGCGCATCCGGTTTTCTCGGTTCGGCGGTGGTGCGGCAGGCGCTGGCACGCGGGTTCCGGGTGCGCGCGATGGTACGCGCCGGCAGTCCGCGCCGCAACCTGGAGGGCCTGCCCGTGGAGATCGCCGAGGGCGATATGCGCGATGCGCGCGCCATGGCAAACGCGCTGCAAGGCGCGCGCTACCTCTTCCACGTGGCGGCGGACTACCGGCTGTGGGCGCCGGATCCCGAGGAAATCGTGCGCACCAACGTGGCCGGGACACAGACGGTGATGGACGCAGCCCAGGCGTGCGGCGTGGAGCGCATTGTGTATACCAGCAGCGTCGCCACCCTGCGGGTGGCGGGCGCCACGGCGCCGGTGACGGAAGAGGCCGCCATGGGCGACCATGAAGCCATCGGCGCCTACAAGCGCAGCAAGGTACTGGCCGAGCGCGTGGTCGAGCGCATGGTGGCCCGCGACGGGTTGCCTGCCGTGATCGTCAACCCCTCCACGCCGATCGGCCCGCGCGATGTGCGGCCCACGCCGACCGGCCGCATCATCGTCGAGGCCGCTACCGGCAAGATTCCCGCCTTCGTCGATACCGGCCTGAACCTGGTGCATGTGGACGACGTGGCGGCCGGGCACATGCTCGCGCTGGAGCGCGGCGCGACCGGCGAGCGCTACATCCTGGGCGGGCAGGACGTCACGCTGCAGCAGATGCTGGCCGATATCGCCGCCATGACCGGCCGGCGCCCGCCTGGCATCCGCCTGCCGCGCTGGCCGCTGTACCCGCTCGCCTTCGTGGCGGAGGCCGTGGCGCGCGTCACCGGCAAGGAGCCCTTCCTGACGGCCGACGGCCTGTCGATGTCGAAATACCGGATGTTCTTCAGTTCGGAGAAGGCCCGCCAGGCGCTCGGCTACCAGCCGCGTCCGTACCAGCAGGGCCTGAGCGAGGCGCTCGACTGGTTTCGTGGCGCCGGCTACCTGGGTTGACGGGCGGCCGCCGCATGACGGGAGGTCAGCCGCGCTGCGGCGCCTGCGCGCGGCCCTTCCATTGCCCGCCTTTGCGCAGCCAGTAGCGGCGCGCGGAGTCCACGGTGGCGCCGAGGTAGAACAGGGCCGTCAGCGGCAGCAACGGTGCCAGCCAGAGCGGCTGGCGGTACTCGCGCAGCATGGGCATGTAGGCCAGCGCCATGGCCAGCCAGGCCGCCCATGCCGGCCATAGCCGCAGCCCGCCGGCGAGCGCCAGCAGGGGCGGCGCCAGGTAGGTCAGTACCATGCCGGCCACCGCGCCGGCCAGCAGTAGCGGCGAATAGCGCAGCTGGGTATAGGCGCTGCGGGCAATCATGTCCCACAGGCTGCGCCAGTCATCGTAGGGACGCATGGAGATGCTGTCGTCGGCCAGATCCAGGCGGATCGAGCCCCCTTGCTTGATGCAGGCCGCCAGGCTGCAGTCGTCGATCAGCTCGCCGCGGATCGCGGCAAATCCGCCGATGCGGGCCAGCGCCGTGCGCCGCGCCAGCATGCAGCCGCCGGCGGCCGCGGCCACGCCGCTGCGCGGGTCGTTGACGCGCGCGAACGGGTAGAGCTTGGCAAAGAAGAACACAAAAGCCGGCACGATCATGCGTTCCCACCAGGAGGCGCAGCGCAGCCGCACCATCAGCGAGACCAGGTCCCGCCGCTCGTATTCCGCGCGCGCCACCTGCTGCGCCAGCACGCCGCTGCCGTGCTGGATGTCGGCATCCGTCAGCCACACCCAGGCGGCGTCCGGCGCCAACTGGCCAGCCGCTTCCAGTCCTTCCGACTGGGCCCAGACCTTGCCGCTCCAGCCGGGCGGCAGTTCACGCGCGGCAATCACGGCCAGCGAGTCCGCCTTGCCCAGGGCAGCCGCGGCGCCGCGTGCGATTTCGGCGGTGCCGTCAGTGCTATGGTCGTCGACCACCACCAGGCGCAGCGGCGCGGGATAGTCCTGGCCCAGCACGCTGGTCACCGCGCCGCCGATCACGTCCGCTTCGTTGCGGGCAGGAATGATGGCGACCACCTCCGGCCATTGCGCCGGAGCGGGGGCGGGGCCGGGCTTGCGCACGCGCCAGAAGCCGGCGCGGCCGGCCAGCAGCACGCACCAGATGGCGAGCGGGATCAGGGACAACAGGAACATCTCGAAAAACTCCAGGGCAGGGTAGGTCAGGTTAGGAAACGGGGGAGGTCAGCGCAGCAGGCGCCGGGCAAACCGGGCCAGCCTCGGCACGGTTTCGGGACGCAGCAGGCGCGGGTCGTAGCCGGCCATGCGGCGCTCGTTCTCGGCCAGGCACAGGTCGATCATGCCGCGCGCGGAGAGGGTGCTGCCGAGTGCTTCCGAGCCGGTCATGGCGAAGTTGGCATCTTGCGCGGCGCCATCGGCATCGATGCCGCGGGCAATGCCGATGCGCTCCCAGACCAGGAAGAGCCACACCCGCATCACCTTGAGCGCATACAGCGGGCGCCGCCACCAGGGGAGGTTGCGGCGATACCAGGCGGCCCAGTTGACGAAGAACAGGATGTGCCGGCCTTCCTCCTGGATGACCGGCTCGAAGGTTTCCACCAGTTCGGCGGGAAAGAAGCCTGAGCGCCTGGCCGCGGCGAACAGGCCAAAGGCAAAGAAACTATCGATGCACTCGCTGTAGCCGGTGACCAGCCAGCCCCATTCCAGGTCATCGGGCGGACGGTATTCGGGTTCGGGTGCCAGGGCGATGCCATAGGCCTCCACCAGTTTCGACAGGACCACCTTGTGCCGCGCCTCTTCGCCGCCATCCATCTCCAGCGCGCTGCGCAGCAGCGGATCGGCCACGGTATCGGCAAAGGACTGCACGCGCACGGAGGCGCGCCCTTCGGTCTGCACCGCGATGTCCCAGATCGGCAGGGAGGTCACCCGTTGCCGGGCTTCGGGGTCGAGCCTGGGCCAGTCGATGACGGCCGGCTTGTAGGGGTTGTGGGTTTGCAGCAGCATATTGCAGAACATGCGCAAGTGCTGCGGCGAGCCGATGCGGACCGGCCCGGGTTCGGGGTCGGTCCAGTTGCGCATGGCATGGTCGGCCTGGTCGACGGCGGCTTGCGCGATGGCTGCGGCCACGGCGGTTGCCCTGGCTTCGGCGCTCGGCTGGCCAGTCCGGCCGGGTGCGGCGAGTGCGTCTGACATCCTGCCCCCTGACGGTTGGTGGTCCGGGGGTAATTCTAGCGTGACCGGCACCCCCGCGCGTGCCGGACAAGCGTCACGGCACGCGCGGGCGGGGGGCAGGACGGGGTCAGTAATTGTTTCTGAAGTGAGGGTTGATGACAGTAATAAATGCTGGATAAGATCGATCAAGTGAAAGCTGCTGCTGCATGGCGAGCGCCAGGCCTGGTTTCGCCGCCGAACTTCGCCGTGAGCGCGGGGCTTCAGCTTTCAATCAAGCCGTGGCATTGCCGCGATGCGGGCGGGGAACTGCCGCCCTCGGAACCAAGTCCGGCCCGCCATGCGCCGGGCGGCATGCCAAAGCGCTGGGTGAAGCTGCGGGTAAAGGTGGTCTGGTCGGGAAAGCCCAGCGCCAACGAGATCTCCGCCAGCGCCTGCTTCCGGTCCGCCAGCAGGCGCGTGGCCTGGTCCAGCCGCAGGCGCATCTGGTAGCGATGCGGCGTGTCGCCGAAGGCATCGCAGAACAGGGTGTGGAAGCGCCTCGTGCTCCAGCCGAAATGGGCCGCGAGCTGGCTGGCGCGCAGTGGCGCGTCCAGGTGCTGGCGCAGGTAGGCATCGACCTGTGCCAGCGGGAAGCGGGCCGGTTCGCCACGGCGGTCCAGGCCCAGCGCCTGCGCCAGGCCGGAGGCGAGCATGGAAGCCAGCTGCCAGTGATGCTGGCGGGACCCGCCCTGGCGCATCCCTTGCGGTAGCGCGGCTAGTTGCCGTACATGGGTGTCCCATGCATCGTCGACGCCAAATGCCCTTGCGCGGCCCATCAGCGCGGCCGGCAGCGCCAGCGAGCCGGGCGGAATGTCCACCACCAGTTGCCGGTTGTTTTCCAGGCCAAGGAAGTCGTGGCGCTCGCCGGCTGGCACGATCAACCCGCCACGGGGCTCCAGCCGGTGCAGGTGGCCGCCGATCTCCAGTTCGCTGGCGCCGTCCAGGCCGAACAGGACCTGGTGATAGTCGTGGCGATGCCAGTCCGTCTGCGATGGATAGACGCGCGTCTCCACCAGCGGCCCTGGCGCTGCCGGCAATGCCTGTTCAGCGGGCGCTGGCATGGCGGGTTCGACCGTCGGCAGCGTGGTGCGCATGGCCCTGGCCGGTCTGGCACAGCCAGACCCCTAGGCCGGCCACCACCAGTCCCAGCAACTGGAGCGGGCCCAGCCGGTCGCCAAACAGCAGCCAAGCCTGCAGCGCGGCCAGCGGCGGCGCCAGGAACATCAGCGAGGCGGCGGTGGCGGCCTGGCCGCGCCGGACAATGCGCAACAGCAGGTATGAGCCGGCGCCCGACAGCACCAGCGCGGCCCACGCCAGCGACGCCCAGAGCGTCACGCCTGGCTGCCAGCGCGTCTCGCCCAGCAGCCAGGCCAGGCTGCCCGCCACCAGCGCGCCGCCGACGTTCTGCCATGCCGAGCTGGCGCGCAGGTCGGTGGCGGCAATCTTGGTCTTCTGCAGGATCGTGCCCATGGTGATGGAGAGAATCGACAGCACCGCCACCAGTACCACCCACGGCGAAACCGGGCTGGGCGCGCTGGCCAGGGTGGCGGGGGCGACCACCAGTATTACGCCCAGCGAGCCAAGGAACAAGCCTCCCCAGCCCTGGCGGGAAGGGAATTCCCCAAGCAGCGGGATCGCCAGCAGCGCAGTCAGCAGCGGCTGCAATGCACCGAGCAAGGCCATGGCCGAAGGCGCCATGCCGTGCGCGATGGCCCAGTAGCCGCCGCCCAGGTAGCTGCCGTGCATCAGCGCACCGGCCAGCAGGTGCCGCGGCACCTCGCGCAGCGCCGGCCAGCGCGCACCGCCGGCAACGGCCGCGGCGGCAAACAGCAAGGCGGCCAGCGCGAAGCGGGCCAGCAGGAACAGGCTGGGCTGCGCTACCGGCACGATAGCCCGGCCGACGATGAAGCCGGTCGACCAGATCAGGACGAAGACGAGGCTCGCAATCCACGCGAAGCTGGCGGGCGGGCGGGGGCGGGAGGATGGCATGGCGTTCGGCGCACCGGCGGCGCGCGGGGAGAAGCAAGGGCGTTAGCCTAGCGGGCCGGCATGGCGGTGTCTTGGCGAATCCGGCAACCGGGGGCGCCGTTGCCGCCGCGCGGTTGGCACGAGCGAGCCGGATCGCCACTTTCACGGGCCGGTTCCGGGCGCCGTTCGGCCCTTGCCACGACTTCGGTTTATAGTGGCCATTCCGCCGTCGGTTGTCGACGCCATGCCGCGCAAGCCAGCCGCCGGATTGCCAATCATCGGGACGCCCCGCCATCCCTCATCCCACCATCTCCCTTCATCCATGTCCGAATTCCTTCCCTTGCTGGACCGCGTGCTTCTGACCAACGACGACGGCATCGACGCCCCCGGCCTGGCCGTGCTGGAGGCGGTGGCGGCAACGATCGCGCGGGAAGTCTGGGTAGTCGCGCCGGAGCATGACCAGAGCGGCACCTCCCACTCCCTCAGCCTGCACGCGCCGTTGCGCTTCAGCCAGCAGGGCGAGCGCCGCTTCGGCGTGAGCGGCACACCGGGCGACTGCGTGGTCATGGCCGCGCGGCACCTGATGGCCGACGCGCCGCCCAGCCTGGTCCTGTCCGGCATCAACCGCGGTGCCAACCTCGGTCTCGAAACCGTGTTCTCCGGCACCGTCGGCGCCGCCATGACCGGCGTGCTGCTGGGTATTCCGGCCATTGCGCTGAGCCAGGCTTTCACCGATCGCAGCGCGGTGCGCTGGGAAACGGCGCGCGCGCTGGCCCCAGGCGCGATCCGGCGCCTGGTCGCCGCCGGCTGGAACCGGCAAGCCTGCCTGAACGTCAACTTCCCCGACGTAGCGCCCGAAGCGGCCGGCCCGCTGACCGTGACGCGGCAGGGTGTCGGCCTGGTGAAGGACCTGGCCGTGCGGGCCCATGTCGATCCGCGCGGCATTCCCTATCACTGGCTGCAGTTCTCGCGCGGCCAGCAGCCCGACAGCGACGACAGCGAGGCGGTGGTGGTCGGCCGGGGCGGTATCTCGGTGACGCCGTTGCGCTTCGAACGTACCGATGAAGAGGCGGCAGGGGAGTTGGCGGCGCGCCTGTCGTAAGCGGAGCACCTCGCAGAGGCGCAGGAGCGCCATAGCCCCGGTTGCAACCGGCGGCGGCTGCCCGGCCAGTCAAGGGGCGCCGGCATTCGCCCTGGATGCGGTGGCCGGCAGGGCATTGCGGCCACAGACCGATCCGGGACCGACGAGGCGCATGCGCCGGTCAGCCCGCCGTGGCGAGCAGGCCGCTCGTTTTACCCGCACCGCTACGCTGCCGCACGCCCCATCTCCCGGAGGAAGCGGAAATGCGAGCGGATCGCGCTGGTCAGCGATCGGTTGGCGTGATACGGGATGCCGTACTCCTGGCAAGTCCGCCGCACGATCGCCGCCAGTTGTGGATAGTGGATGTGGGAGATCTTGTGGAAAAGGTGGTGTTCAACCTGCTGGTTCAGGCCGCCGGTATAGAACTGCACAAGCCGGTTGCCAACCGCGAAATTCGCGGTGGTGCGCAACTGGTGTTCAGCCCAGTCGTAGGGCATCCTGCCGTTTTCGTCGCCGGCGGGAAACTCTGCCTCCATCACCGTGTGCGCCAGCTGGAAGACCAGCGACAGGGTGAATCCCAGCAGCAGGTGAATGCCGACAAAACACACCAGCACCTGCCAGGCGGGATGGAATAGCATGGGGATCACCAGCGCGTAGCCAAAGTAGGCCGCCTTGGTCATCACGAAGTACGGCAATTCCCACCAGGCGCGTTTTTGCAGCGCCGTGTCGGAAATCCGATTGGTCAGCAGCTTGTGGAAATCGCCGAATCCCGCGAGAAACAGCGTCAGGAGACTGTAGAGCAGCGGGGCATAGAGATGCTGCGCGCGATGCCAGGGGCGCCAGGCTTGCCGGGGCGAAAGCCGCATCAGTCCGCCGAGTTCAAGGTCGTCATCCTTGCCCGCGACATTGGTATAGGTGTGGTGCAGCATATTGTGCTTTTGTTGCCAGAGGGTCTGGCTGCTGCCGAGCAGGTCCATCGAGGCGCCGGCAAGCCGATTCAGCCAGGGACGCCGTGAAAAGCTGCCGTGCGCGCCGTCGTGCATGACGTTGAAGGCGATCAGCACCATGCCCTGCGTCAGCATCAAGGCGAACAGCACCGCGCCCAAGAGCGATTCGGCATAGAACACCAGTCCGGCATAACCGCCGGCGAATAGCAGGTAGGCCAGCGCGGCCTTCAGATAGAGCCGGCGGTTGCCTGTCTTGCGAAGGCCGTTGCGCTCGAAATACGCATTGACGCGAGCTTGAAGTTCAATGAAGAACGGGGTGCGCGGCGGGAACGCCAGGCGGCCGTCTTGGTTGGGCATAAATCTTCCGATGGAGTGTGTGCAAGGCGCGCAGAGGCTGCCGGTGCGGGAGCGGTATCGCGCCTGTGCTATGGGATTGGGCGTGTCGGATCCACTACGGGTGTGTCAGCCGCGACCGGGGCGGATACGGCGTCGAATACCGTGCAGTTGTTCCGGCGGGTGCGATGCTATTTGCACCCGCGGCGACGGGGAAGCCACGATAGCTGGAAATCGAGAAAGCGGAGAAGTCCGGATTTTGCACTAAACGCAATGAATATAGGATTGAGAAAAATCTGATTTTTCACTTTGTGGGCAATGTAAAACGGCGTCTGCGTAGTATCTCGACTTCAAATCTACCAGAATGATCGCAATATTTCAGATCTTTCCGAAATCATCTGCAACTGCCGCATGGTGTCACGCAGTATAGGCGCCATCATCGTACTTGCCTTGCGCGCTATCGTCTTCGCGCAGGCGAGATGCCGCTTTTGCCAGAAGGCTGCCTTCGGAGAAGACGGCTACCTCGTCGAACTTGGCAAGCGCTTCTGCCAGGCCTGTGAGCTGGACGGCGTGCAGTATGCCATTTTCCTTCAGATCGTCGATCTCGGTGCCGAGGTGCTTGCCGAGCTTCCGTACCAGGTCAGGATCGAGCTGGCCCTGCGAGGTGGCGTGGGCGAGGTGATACAGCAAGGCCGTCAAGCCCTCCACTGTCGTGGCGGTAGGCAAAGCGCTTCTCTCCTTGCGAGTTGCTCGCATCTTTTTCTCCGACAAAATTCAATGATTTCCGCAGGCCGGGCGTATCGAGGATCCGGAACGCCGCCCTGCGATCCTGGCAATTCAGAGGTGCCTTGTAGAATTCTGGCCCTGTCAAGCGCGGACATGCTTTCCAATATGGATATGACTTGGCGCCTTGCTCTTTTTGTCAGTGCGAGTATGCCCTGAATCCGTGCCATTTCGCCATTTCGCCATTTCGTTATTTCGCTATTCTGCAATTCCGCTTGGGGGCGGCGCGCCGCCCCCGAAGCCGATCCGGTCCACGGCTCGCTGACCGGAGATCGTGCCATTGGCGCCGGAATTCCGTCGATCCGGCGCACGGCACGGCGCCAGGCCTATCCACAGTGATAAGCTCACAGCTTCACGAGCCCGATTCCTCACCACCCGTGCAGCCGAGCCCAACCCAGCTATGGCGTACCGTCGCCGACCAGCGCGCCTATGACGATGCAAAGCGGCGCGTTCGGGCATTGCGCGGTTTCTATCGGCACGCCATCCTCTACGTGGCGATCAATGCGATCCTGCTTGTCATCAACCTGGCGACGGCACCCCATCGCCATTGGTTCGCCGGTCCGTTGATAGCCTGGGGCTTTGGCCTGACGGTGCATGGCCTGATGGTCTGGACCCGGATCGGTCTGCTCGGCCGGCAATGGGAGGAGCGCAAGATCGCCGAGTTGCTGGCGCGCGACCGGGTTCGTGTACTGTCGACCGAGAAACAACTGGTCGAGGCGCAGATGCGCTTGCTGCAAGCCCAGATCGAACCGCATTTCCTGTTCAATACGCTGGCAAACGTGGTGAGCCTGATCGAGTCCTCGCCGAACCGCGCAACGCTGATGCTGGAGCATTTCATCGCCTATCTGCGGGCATCGCTGACGGCGAGCCGTTCGGCTCAGGGCACCGTGGCCCAAGAGGCCGCGCTGCTCAACGATTACCTCGAGGTGATCAAGATCCGCATGGGCGACCGGTTGCATTACACGATCGACATCGATCCCGCACTGGCCAACGCGCCCCTCGCGCCGATGCTGTTGCAGCCCGTGGTCGAGAATGCCATCAAGCATGGCCTGGAGCCCAAGATCGAGGGGGGCCGGCTGACGGTGCGGTTGCAGCGCAACAGTGCGCGGATGCTGGCCTGCGTCGAGGACAACGGCCTGGGCTTCAAGCCCTCCGATGGCTCGGGCGTCGGGCTTTCCAACCTGCGCGAACGGCTCGCCGTCCTGTATGACGGCGATGCGCAGGTGCGGATCGAAGAGCGCTCCCCTGGTACGGCCGTGCTGATCGACCTGCCGCTTTTCCGTGCTTCCACGCTTCCACACGACCTGAACGGAGATGCGCCATGACCCCGACCGCGGTGATCGCCGACGACGAAGAGCATCTGCGCGCGCACCTGCGCGCCAAACTGGCGCGCCTGTGGCCGGAAATGCAGGTACTGGCCGAGGCATCCAACGGCTTGCAGGCGGCGCAGGCCATTGCCCGGCTGTCGCCCAGCGTGGCTTTCCTTGACATCAAGATGCCTGGCCTGTCCGGGCTGGAGGTGGCGCAGGGGCTGGAAACCGACACCAGAGTGGTGTTCGTCACGGCTTACGATCAGTATGCGCTGGAGGCATTCGAGCGGGAGGCGGTCGACTACCTGGTCAAACCGGTGACCGACGAGCGTCTCGGCCGCTCTGTCGAGCGTTTGCGCAAAGCCTTCGACGAGGCCGCGCCCGCGCCCGAACTGGCCCGGCTCCTGAGCCAGCTGACGCGCAGGCTCGGCGGCGCCAAGGCGAGCGAGCCGCTGCGCTGGGTGCGGGCGAGCCGGGGGGATACGACCAGCCATGTGCCGGTTCAGGATGTGCTGTACTTCCAGAGCGACGACAAGTACACCGTCGTCAATACCCGCGATGGCGAGCACCTGATCCGCACGCCGCTGGCCGAACTGGCGGACAATCTCGACGCCGAGTGGTTCTGGCAGATCCATCGGTCGACCATCGTCAACATGAACCACGTGGCGGGCACGCGGCGGGACGGCACCGGCCGCCTGTTTGTCCTGCTCCACGGCAGCGCGGACGAATTGCCGGTGTCCCGGGCCTACATGTACCGGTTCAGGCAGATGTAAGGCGCGGGTATTTTGGGCCGCTGCTTCAGTCTCGTCCCATGAACTCGCGGATCTTGCGCTCTTCCCACTCCCGTCCCCGCCCGCTGAGCCGGAACCGGACCGAGAGGCCGTGCAGGCTCAGCGCCAGCCCCCAGGCCAGCGTCGTTGCCAGGGGCCAGGGCCAGCCGTCCAGGTGATGGCGGGACCAGTTCTGCGTCGGCAGAAAGAAGTATCGCAGCCACAGGAAGGCGTTGACGCAGAGATAGACCGCCAGGTGGATGTACCACCCGCGCAAGGCCTTGACCAGGCGGTACGCGCGCCAATAGGCCTGCGCTTCGGGGCCGGCCTGATCGTCGGAGGGAAGTCTGTTCGGATCGTTTCTCATCGTTTGCCACGTGACGAAAGGGAAGGGGATAGCCGAACTGTGCGCGCCGGATCGGCGCCAGGCCATGGCGACGCGCCGGATCGACCGGAAAGCGTCGCCAGTGGCCGGAAGGCGTTCGCCAACATCCGCGGGCTGGCGGCGCCGACAGCGATATCCTCCACCACGGGGGAGGCGGCGGCCTAGCCCGAACAGTCTTCGCCGCGTCGAACGGCATCGAGCAAACGCTCTTCCTCGTCGGTGTCCGCGTCGATCTGGGTGACCAGGGTCCAGAGCCCGTCATCCGCGCCGATGACGGCGAATGCGTTGCTTTGTTCCAGGCGGACCATCACACGGCGCAGGCTCTGCAGGAAACCTTCCTCGAAGGCGTCGAGCGCGTCGAAGTCGTCGCCGAAGTCCTCCACCTGCTGTGCATAGGCGGTTTCCACCGCGGCGTAGCCTGCTCTCCAGAGCGAGGCAATCTCGGGCACGTCGCTCTCCACGACTTCGTAGTCCCATTCCGGCGGATACAGTTTCCCTTCGCGCCGGTCCGCCTGTGTCGCCAGGCTGAGCATGATGGATCCGTCGGCCGCGCCCACATTGAAGGCGAAGCAGTGAAATTTCTCGTCGCCCAGAGACGACTGCGCTATCGATGCCAGCGACTGGCGCGTCAGGTCGAAGACGGTCTGCTCGACCTGGAGGTTTTGTTCGAAATCGTTCCAGTACATCATGCGTTCCCCGTTGTTGTAGCCGTGTGCTTTGCGTCGATCCGCCATGGCCCGTTGCCTGGCGGCGCGCTTTGCTGCCGCGAGAATCGCCGGGAAACCATCAGCCGGCAGATCCCGTGCTGCGCCGAAGCACCAACCCCACCGTATATCGAGTCGGTGTTATAGCGCAAAGTGGATAGGTAGTGGGATCTGCCAGCGTTGGCTTGCTGGAAGGCTGTTCCAGTTTGATAATTGCGGCTTCTGGTTGCAGATCATCAAACTTAAATTGAATGTACTCCCTAGACGACCTGAAACTCTTCGTCCGCACCGCCGAGCTGGAAAACCTTTCCGCCGCCGCGCGCGAGCTGGACAGGACGGCGGCCACGGCCAGCGCCGCGCTGATCCGGCTGGAGCAGCGCCTGAGCGCGCGGCTGTTCGCCCGCACCACACGCCGCATGCGGCTGACCGAGGAGGGGCGTGTGTTCCTGGACGCCGCGCGCAAGGCCCTGGCGGCGCTGGAGGAGGGCGAAGGCGCGCTGGCGGAGCAGCGGGAGGAACTGGCAGGGCCCTTGCGGCTGTCCGCGCCGGCGGACCTGGGGCGCACCTTGTTGCGCGGCTGGCTGGACGATTTCCTGCTGGCGCATGCGCAGCTTTTGCTTGAGCTGTCCATCGGCGATACGCTCGCCGATCTTTATCGCAGCAATGTCGACCTGGCGGTGCGGGTGGGCTGGCTGGAGGATTCGGGGCTGGTGCGCAGGCAGCTTGCCCTGACGCGGCGCGTGGCGGTGGCCGCGCCGGCGTATCTGGCGCGCTGTGGCATGCCGGTTTCGCCGGAGGCGCTGGCGCAGCACCAGATGCTGTGCCTGGCGCCGGGCGGGCAGGCGCGCATGCGTTGGCCGTTTCGCTCACGGCAGGCGCGGCTGGAGGTGGAAGCGAGCGGGCGCCGCACCAGCGACGATGGCGCCGTGGTGCGCGACTGGGCCCTGGCGGGCCATGGCATCGCGTTCAAGAGCTGGTTCGATGTGGCGGCCGACGTGAGCGCCGGCCGCCTGGTGCTGCTGTTTCCCGGCTGGTACCAGGACAGCGTGCCGCTGCAGCTGGTGTTCCTGCAAAGCCGGTTTCCGTCTTACCGGCAGCGCCGCCTGATCGAATTCCTGCAGGCGCGCTTCGCGGCGTTCGACGCGGATTACCCTTTCCCAGGGTAGTCACGGCAGCGTGGATCCGGCCCGGCGCCTGCGCGTTGTGCCGGCGGCGATGCCGGCGGGACAGCGCGCAGGCCTGCCGGCTGGCTACTCGTTGACGGCCAGGTCGGTCTCGGGGACCTGGATCCGATTGTTGCCGCCGCTGCGGGCGCGCAACGCGGAATAGGTGACGCCGATCAGCAGCAGGGCGGAGAGCACCATGAACGCGCAACTGATCGGGCGGTTCACGAAGACCATCATGTCGCCGCGGGAGAGCAGCAGGGAGCGCCGGAAGTTCTCTTCCACCATCGGGCCGAGGACGAAGCCGAGCAGGATGGGAGCGACCGAGAACTCGAGCCACATGAGCAGGGCGCCGATCACGCCAAAGGCCAGTACCTCCCAGATCTGGAACAGGCTGTTCTGCGTACTGAACACGCCGACCACGATGAAGAACATGGCGGAGGGGAACAGGTAGCGGTAGGGCACCTGCAGCAGTTTGACCCACACGCCGATCAGCGGGACGTTCAGTACGATCAGCAGGAGGTTGCCGATCCAGAAGCTGGCGATCAGGCCCCAGAAGATGTCCGGGTGATCGCTGATCAGCTGCGGGCCGGGGGCGATACCCTGGATCATCAGCGCGCCGAGGATCAGTGCCATCACCGCGTCGCCCGGGATGCCCAGGCTCATGGTGGGGATGAAGTCCACCTGGGTCTTCGAGTGGGCGGAGGCTTCCGGTCCGGCGACACCCGCGATCATGCCGGTGCCGAATTTTTCCGGGGTCTTGGAGATCTTGCGCTCCAGCGCATAGGCGACGAAGGTGGTGATGGTGGGGCCGGTGCCGGGCATCGCGCCGAACAGCGTACCCACGCCGGTGCCGCGGACCATGGGCCAGAACGCGGTCTTGAGCTCAGCCCAGGTGGGCCGCATGTCGCGGATCCGCAGCTTGGTCTTGCTCGTCACGACGGTCATGCGGTTGACGTTGAGCAGGAAGTCCGCCACGCCGAACAGGCCCATGGCGATGGCCACCAGTTCGAGGCCATCGCTCAGGTCGGGGATGTCCATGGCGAGGCGGAAGGTACCGCTGTTGACGTCGGTGCCGACCACGCCGCAGATCAGGCCGAACAGGGTCATGGCCACGCCTTTCAGCGGGGATCCGCGCGACATGGTGGAGCCTGCCAGCAGGCCCAGCAGCATGATGGAGAAGATCTCCGTGGGCCCGAACTTGAAGGAGATTTCCGTCAGGAGCGGCGAGGCGAAGATCATCACGATGATGCCCACCGACGCGGCGAAGAACGAGCAGATCATGGTGATGCCCAGGGCCGTGCCACCCTTGCCGGCCCGCGTCATCGGGTAGCCGTCCAGGCAGGTGACGGCATGCGGCGGGTGCGAAGGCAGGTTGAGCAGGATCGCGCCGATGGCGCCGCCGTATTGCGAGCCATAGAAGATACCGGCCAGCATCAGGATGGCGGGTACCGGGTGCATCGCGTAGGTCAGCGGCAGCAGGATGGAGATGGCCGACAGTGCGCCCATGCCGGGCAGCACGCCGATCAGGTTCCCCATCAGCACGCCGAAGAAGGACCACATCAGATTGGAACCCTGGAAGGCAACGCCAAAGCCGAACCAGAGATCATGCAGAGCATTCGCGGTCATGATACTTAGCCTCCCCACGCAAAGAGCGGCAACTGCAATTGCAGCGCCCACCAGAACACCACCGCGGCGACCACGCACATGGCCAGCGCCAGCACGGCGGCCTGCTTGACCGTGTTGCTCCGGTCGCCGAGCGCCGAGATGAACACGATGGCGAAGGTGGCGGGTATCAGGCCGCCGTACTTGCCGAGCAGAAGGAAGGCGAGGACGCCCAGGACGATGCAGACGCACCCGCGCAGGTCGGGCATGCCGTGGCCGTGGCCATGGCCAGCCGGCTGTGCCTTTGCGGGCTGTTCGTTGCGGGCCGAGACCGCGATCATGATGCCGACGAGCGCCAGCAGCACGCCCACGGCAACCGGGAAGAATCCGGGCCCCATGTGGCTAAGCGTGCCGGTGTGGTACTGCATGCCGGCGCCTGCCGTGGCGAGGCCGATCAGCGTCATCAGCGCACCGCCGTAATAGTCTTTCTTGAAGCGCGAGGGACTGCTCATTGCCGGTCCTCCGGCGCGCCCGGCAAGCGGGGCCGCACTGCGGTTGCATCACCTGGGAGGTGGCGCGTGCTGGTGTATGGATACATGGGATGTTTCTCCGTCTCCTGTTGTTCCGCGCTTGCTTTAATGCGATTTCGATCGCGGGCGCGAGCGGATGGCGAGACTCTATAAATGGCGTCTTCCAATCGGCTTTCCGTCTCCTTCCAAACTGCTTTCGAAAGCGCGATCTTGTAAGAAATATGTCGCGTATGGATGTAATCCCTAGGTAGGAAAATCGGCCGGAATGCGCTGGAAACAGGCTTAAGTGGCGCACTGCCCACGCGGCGGCATTTACATCACGTTGTGCTATATCTCGCCGGACGCAGTACATGCAGCGGCGTATTCGAATGACCTGCATTGCAGTCATTGTTGCCCGCAGCCGCTTGCGCTCGACTTCGACCGGCATCGTCTCGATGGTGTCCCTGACCGCCCGCCGCATCTCGTGGTTGAGGCGGCGCGTGATCCAGGTTGGGCGTGGCCAAAAGCAGGGGGGAAATCCGTCAGGACAAGAGCGTCTTGTCTACCGGCACTATCGGAGAAGAACCCCCGTGCGCTTCTCGTGCCAGGCATGCATTGACAACGAGGGCGGGAAAGGGCGGGCATCCCTCCCGGCGCGACTCACGCGCCTGCTCAGCTGAGTTGCTTCACCATGTCAGCGATGATGGTGAATCGTATGACTCGCAGCATTTTCTCTTCGCCGGCAAGAACCGGGGCCAGGGCGGGATTGGCGGTCCGAAGTTTGGCATTCCCGGTCCGGATTTCTGTCAACAGGTTGTCCGCTGCAGGCAGGATGTCCTTGCACATCTGATGCAGAAAGCGTTCCGCCG
Organism: Cupriavidus sp. 96C5-1; assembly: GCF_057798855.1. Lineage (NCBI taxonomy): Bacteria > Pseudomonadati > Pseudomonadota > Betaproteobacteria > Burkholderiales > Burkholderiaceae > Cupriavidus > Cupriavidus sp. 96C5-1. The sequence continues at coordinate 82,529 of NZ_JBYOJU010000044.1, forward strand.
TCCTCGCTGAAATGCCTAGCTTTTCCGCGCAGCTGATCAGTAGAGCCTTGTCGACGGCATGGAACGCGTCGGTGCCCAGAAGGCCCCAGGCCAAGCGGGTACCAGCCGGCCAGCCTGATTTTCCGTAAGTTCCGGTGTCATATGCCGCAATGCTCAGTAGATCATAGAAAGGCGCCAGGCTTATGCCTTCCGTGGTGACTAGAAAACTGAGATTTTTCAGGTGCGCGTCGCTGTTTCCAATCAGCAGGTTGAACACAAGCCAGCGAAACAGGTTTATCCGGGTACTCGCCGGGAAGCGAGTGCGGTCGACCAGGTCGCACAGCGTGTCTACGCTTCCTCTCGAGTACTTGAAGGCACTGGACATGCTGAGCAGCTGGCACGCATCCAGGGTGTGAACCCGCTTCCACTCACCCGTCACCTCAATTCGGTCAAACCTGTCTATCAGATAGACAGGGGAGGGTACGTAAAGCCGGCGGACTCCCGGGACCGGCAGCCGTAGCGCATCGGCCAACCTCAGGACGAAGTACTCGTTGATAACAGAGTGGGGGTAATCGTCCGTGTCCTGGTGGTTGGGTTTCAGGATGTGCGTTGACGGAGTCGGGCCGCCAGGTTCAAAAAGCGCCCCGTCGCGGAAAACGACGGCAAGTTTGTGCTGTGCACCCGCCAGCGACATGCGTTTGATGGCGCTGTGTGTTAGCGGGACGTGCGGCAAATTCTGAATTCGCGCCTCCAGCGCTTCAAGGGAAAGCTGTCGCAGCGCCGGGGTAAGGTGATTGGCTTGACCGGGGCGCAGCAGTGTTACCGACCCAGCGGACTCGGCACCGTAGTACTCCAGCAGGGCAAAGGAGTCCCCTGCGCTAACCTTGGCGTCGGCTGCCAGCAGTGTCCGTTGCCCTTCCTCGGGCAACAAATTGTCGAAGTACCACTGCACATGGCGCTTGGTGCTCCCATCCCGAATGGGTTCTGGCTGCAGGGGGAGCTCTGGACTAAGGGCGTACCGCTCCGGGCTGGCAAGCCAGGCAGGGTCGTAAATGAACTGCCAGATGTCGTCTGCCGCGTCCAGCTCGCCGACGGGGATGCCATTAATGCTTGCAACCAGGGAGCGCTTAGTCACGGCTGTCCGTCTCCCGACGCGCTTGGCGCAGCCTCATGCGCTCCCGTTCAGCGACGACAAGGTTTGACGCGGCATCGGGCAGGTCTGCGTACAAGTGAATGCCGAGGGACTGAAGGACCTGAAAGAGGTGGCTCCAGTTGAGATTCTCATCTCCGGACTCCAATTTCAGCATGAAGCTCTCGCTAACCCCACTGGCCCCTGCGGCGTCGTCCTGCCTCAAGTTTTGGGCCTTCCGAGCCGCTCTCACGAGCACGGAGAAGTCTGAGGCACTTGTTATGGGTGCTTTCATGAAAAATCCTTGTGAACGCAAGTATTTTATGTCAAAAGCAGCTTGTTCACAAGAAAACCTTGCGAACGCATGGTTTTTCGTTAGTTTCAAGGAATGTCGACCGAAAACCGTGTGAGCGCAAGGTTTTTGCGGCCGAACTGTGTACGGAAGCAGAAATCCTTGCGAGCGCATGATTTTCTCGTTCGAGACGGTTTGTCGCGGATGCCTCCTGGCGAGAGGTCTCGCCCCCCAGGCAGTCCTTCCCCTTATCCGAAAACGCGAAGTCCCTGTTTCGCATACCGACAGCCGCATGCGCCGTCACGGCAGTCAGCTTGATTTTCCCCGCAGTTCATCACCCTCGTCCGGGCGCAGCCGCCTGAACGCCGAGACCGAGATCAGCGTCATGGCGCCGACGGCAAGGAAGGCCGGCGAGAAATCCCGCGCTTGCAGATGCGCGAGATCGCCGCCGTGCAGCAGGCTGACCGCGGCGACCAGGGACGCGCCCATCACCACGCCCAGGCTCACCGACAACTGCTGCGCCATGCTCGACGTCGCTGTCGCATGGCTCATCCTCTGCCGGGGAATCTCCGTGTAGCCGAGTGTATTGAGGGCCACCATGGCCATGGAGTTGCACAGCCCGCCCAGCAGCATCACACAGAACATCAGGACATGCGGTGTTTGCGGCGTGAACAATCCATAGGCGGCATAGAACACGCTCGTCAGCAGCGCCGAGCAGATGAGAAGCGTCCGGAATCCCACGGCGCGGATGGCGCGCGCGACGACGGTGCGGGTACTCAGGGACCCAAGCGCGGTGGCCATGGTCAGGAGTCCGGACTGGAGCGGTGACAGGCCGAACCCCAGCTGCAGCATCAGCGGCAGCAGGAACGGCGATGCCCCTATGGCGATGCGCAGCGGCAAGCCGCCGAGCACGGCCGCGCGATAGGTAGGGAAGCGAAGAATGCCTAAATCAATTAGCGGCTCCGCGCGTCCGCGGCTATGCCGGGCATAGGCCCACAGCGACAGGATACCGGCACACCCCATGCCGAGGCTGGCTTCCCAGGGAAGAAGGCCTTTCCCCGTTGTCTGAAGCCCGCCGAGAACGCCCGCCAGCCCGATGGCCAGGAAAACGAAGCCTCTCACGTCAAACAGGCGTACTCCTTCGTCGGTGGCAGGCTGATCCTTTGCCACGAACCACATCGCCATCGCCACGCCCAACAGCCCGAAAGGGATGTTGATCAGGAAAATCCATCGCCAGGAAGTCATGGTGACCACGGCGCCGCCAAAGAACGGGCCCATCATCCGCCCGATCGCACTGGGCACGGTAAACCAGACCATTGCATCCACCATACGCGCCGCCGGCACGCTGCGGAGCAAGATCAGCCGTCCCACCGGCACCATCATCGCGCCGCCAATGCCTTGCAACAATCGGCAGGCCACCAGTTCGTTCAGGGACTGCGCCGCGCCGCACAGTGCGGAGCCCACCGAGAACAGTACGATTGCCCCGCAGAAGACCCGCCTGGGCCCGAAGCGCTCTGCCAGCCATCCGCTAGCGGGCAGGAACATCGCCAGGCTCAACAGGTAAGCCGTGATCGCAAGATTGAGGTCCAGCACCTGTACGTGAAGCGAGCCCGCAATGGAAGGCAGCGCAGTGGCCATGACGGACGTGTCGAGGTTCTGCAAGAAGAGTGGGCAGGCCACCACCAGCGGGACAATGCGAAAGTGCTCGGTTTGCTTGGACATTGGATTTCGTGATCGCAACGGGGTGGTGGCAGGCAAAGGGCCTGCTTTCGTGCCTTAATCGCCGATGAACGCCGGCCACACCGGCATATGGACGTTGATGCCGTACACGAAGGTACCCAGGCTGATCAGCACCAGCACCACGCCGTTGACCAGCGCGCCTCGCCAGCTGAAATCATGGCTGGCGATCGACGAGACCAGCACCAGCACGAACACTGACAGCACCATGCCGAGCGGCTTGAGCAACAGGCCGAACAGCACTACCGGACCGAGGACCCACAACAGGGTCTTCAGGTCCCAGCTGGCCAGGTGGTCCTCCTTGCCCTTGCTCGACAGCGAACCAATCAGTACCAGCGCGCCGAGGACGGCGAGCACCAGCCCAAGCAGAAACGGGAAATATCCCGGTCCCATCCTGGCGGCGCTTCCCATGGGATAGCCGTGTGCGACCCAGGAAAAGCCCAGACCGGCCAGGATGAACATCAGGCCGCAGGCAAAGTCCTTTTGGCTGCGTATGCGCAAAGTGATTCTCCGCAAAATCCATGAAATACGATGCTTTACCGCATGCAGGCTCGGGTTCACGGCCGCAAGCCTTTGCGGCGCCACGGCTTTCACGCACCCGGAGGATTCGCAGGTTTTTGATCGATATTTTTCTTCTGGTCAAGCTGCCAGAAATTTCGCGACCGGGCTGCCGAACAGCGTGGATCCGGCCCGGCGCCTGCGCGTTGTGCCGGCGGCGATGCCGGCGGGACAGCGCGCAGGCCTGCCGGCTGGCTACTCGTTGACGGCCAGGTCGGTCTCGGGGACCTGGATCCGATTGTTGCCGCCGCTGCGGGCGCGCAACGCGGAATAGGTGACGCCGATCAGCAGCAGGGCGGAGAGCACCATGAACGCGCAACTGATCGGGCGGTTCACGAAGACCATCATGTCGCCGCGGGAGAGCAGCAGGGAGCGCCGGAAGTTCTCTTCCACCATCGGGCCGAGGACGAAGCCGAGCAGGATGGGAGCGACCGAGAACTCGAGCCACATGAGCAGGGCGCCGATCACGCCAAAGGCCAGTACCTCCCAGATCTGGAACAGGCTGTTCTGCGTACTGAACACGCCGACCACGATGAAGAACATGGCGGAGGGGAACAGGTAGCGGTAGGGCACCTGCAGCAGTTTGACCCACACGCCGATCAGCGGGACGTTCAGTACGATCAGCAGGAGGTTGCCGATCCAGAAGCTGGCGATCAGGCCCCAGAAGATGTCCGGGTGATCGCTGATCAGCTGCGGGCCGGGGGCGATACCCTGGATCATCAGCGCGCCGAGGATCAGTGCCATCACCGCGTCGCCCGGGATGCCCAGGCTCATGGTGGGGATGAAGTCCACCTGGGTCTTCGAGTGGGCGGAGGCTTCCGGTCCGGCGACACCCGCGATCATGCCGGTGCCGAATTTTTCCGGGGTCTTGGAGATCTTGCGCTCCAGCGCATAGGCGACGAAGGTGGTGATGGTGGGGCCGGTGCCGGGCATCGCGCCGAACAGCGTACCCACGCCGGTGCCGCGGACCATGGGCCAGAACGCGGTCTTGAGCTCAGCCCAGGTGGGCCGCATGTCGCGGATCCGCAGCTTGGTCTTGCTCGTCACGACGGTCATGCGGTTGACGTTGAGCAGGAAGTCCGCCACGCCGAACAGGCCCATGGCGATGGCCACCAGTTCGAGGCCATCGCTCAGGTCGGGGATGTCCATGGCGAGGCGGAAGGTACCGCTGTTGACGTCGGTGCCGACCACGCCGCAGATCAGGCCGAACAGGGTCATGGCCACGCCTTTCAGCGGGGATCCGCGCGACATGGTGGAGCCTGCCAGCAGGCCCAGCAGCATGATGGAGAAGATCTCCGTGGGCCCGAACTTGAAGGAGATTTCCGTCAGGAGCGGCGAGGCGAAGATCATCACGATGATGCCCACCGACGCGGCGAAGAACGAGCAGATCATGGTGATGCCCAGGGCCGTGCCACCCTTGCCGGCCCGCGTCATCGGGTAGCCGTCCAGGCAGGTGACGGCATGCGGCGGGTGCGAAGGCAGGTTGAGCAGGATCGCGCCGATGGCGCCGCCGTATTGCGAGCCATAGAAGATACCGGCCAGCATCAGGATGGCGGGTACCGGGTGCATCGCGTAGGTCAGCGGCAGCAGGATGGAGATGGCCGACAGTGCGCCCATGCCGGGCAGCACGCCGATCAGGTTCCCCATCAGCACGCCGAAGAAGGACCACATCAGATTGGAACCCTGGAAGGCAACGCCAAAGCCGAACCAGAGATCATGCAGAGCATTCGCGGTCATGATACTTAGCCTCCCCACGCAAAGAGCGGCAACTGCAATTGCAGCGCCCACCAGAACACCACCGCGGCGACCACGCACATGGCCAGCGCCAGCACGGCGGCCTGCTTGACCGTGTTGCTCCGGTCGCCGAGCGCCGAGATGAACACGATGGCGAAGGTGGCGGGTATCAGGCCGCCGTACTTGCCGAGCAGAAGGAAGGCGAGGACGCCCAGGACGATGCAGACGCACCCGCGCAGGTCGGGCATGCCGTGGCCGTGGCCATGGCCAGCCGGCTGTGCCTTTGCGGGCTGTTCGTTGCGGGCCGAGACCGCGATCATGATGCCGACGAGCGCCAGCAGCACGCCCACGGCAACCGGGAAGAATCCGGGCCCCATGTGGCTAAGCGTGCCGGTGTGGTACTGCATGCCGGCGCCTGCCGTGGCGAGGCCGATCAGCGTCATCAGCGCACCGCCGTAATAGTCTTTCTTGAAGCGCGAGGGACTGCTCATTGCCGGTCCTCCGGCGCGCCCGGCAAGCGGGGCCGCACTGCGGTTGCATCACCTGGGAGGTGGCGCGTGCTGGTGTATGGATACATGGGATGTTTCTCCGTCTCCTGTTGTTCCGCGCTTGCTTTAATGCGATTTCGATCGCGGGCGCGAGCGGATGGCGAGACTCTATAAATGGCGTCTTCCAATCGGCTTTCCGTCTCCTTCCAAACTGCTTTCGAAAGCGCGATCTTGTAAGAAATATGTCGCGTATGGATGTAATCCCTAGGT